>JAQVXQ010000202.1 GCA_028709085.1 Salinivirgaceae bacterium
TTACATTGAGAGGGCTATCGAAAACATCAATAATTACACTATCCTTGCTTTTATTTTTAAGGTTTTGAATGATTTTTAAATCCTTATCAACATAATGCGGTATAATGCCAAATTTATATTTTTTTCCTATCACATCTAGATTTGAACTTAATAATCTCGATGCAAGAAGACCTGGATCCCCTGTTGGAATTTTCAGCGTCCTACCTAATATATGCTCTACCCTTATTTTGGTTAGGATTCCTCTAAGTGCATGAACCGTTACGTTTCTATAAAATATTTCTGCGTCATTTTGGGGTCGAATAATTCTACTATTTTCTTTGTCAATAAAACCTGTTCCCCAAATATGCAATCGAGGATAAATTGTTTTTTTTACATAAAGTCTCATTTTATTGCTACCATGTAAAAATGCTTCTAATAAACTACCAACAGCAACTAATTGACATCGATATTCATTTTCAAAAGTTGGACGAAGCTGAAAAATATTTTTAAGTAACTCGATATTCAAAGCGTCTCCAAAATTCTTATTACCCGAATAGTAATACACTTTAACTCCATTAACTTTAGCCATTCTTCTGTTTATTATTTATAGGTAGTTTTTCAGGCGATAATGCACCATATATAACCTCATCATATACATTAGTGATATGACCTAAATCAAGTGCTCGTATATTTATTTTACTAAGTTCAAAACACAGAACAGACGCAGTTGGTCCTAGTGCACATAATACTAATGGAAATTGTTTCTGCTGTGCGCTAACGATTACTTGATTTAAAATCTTCGCATATTCTGACCAGGCATTTTTTGATTTAGAAAGGATTATTGTAGAAGAGCGTATATTTTCAAATAACGTATGACTAATATTAAATCGTGAACCCTCGCCAGTAACACAAATAATATCTTTGTTATCCCAAATTTCCTTTATTTTTAAAAAATCATACTGTTGTATGTCTCTTGTAATCCGAGCATTACAATACAACTGGGTTTTATCTATAATTTTACAAACTTCCCAGATATTCTCAAACCAAAACCGTTTACTGTAGGCATTCAATTTATATGAATCAATATTAGGTATTGCAATTAAACAATTTTCTGTTGTTCCATTCTTAAGAATATCCAGTAGTTTATGTCTTAACGTAATACTATATTTCTGAAATTCTATATCCCTTCCTAAACATAATGTAAATTCCCCATCTCCAAAACGAGCTATAGATTTATTAGAATTAATTAACTGTTGTAAGGTGTCCTCCACGGACAAAACAACAGGGTATTTATTCATGTTGTTAATTATTACGTTTTCAGCCTTAGTACCACTTACAGGAAATATTTTCCAGATTACTCTGTTTACCAAACGCCTCAAAATAATATACAAAAGTCTCATTTAATAAAATTTAATAGTTTGTGTTCCTGAACCTGCCAATTGTATTCATTTTTTGCGACTTTACAATACTCACGGTATTTATCCACATCAACAGTTGCCATTTGATTAACAGCTTCATATATCATTTTAACTTCATTTTCTACCTGAATGCCAATATTATATTTACCGAATACTAAATCATTTTCAAACGAATAACTAGCAATTACAGGGATTTCCGCATGGATATATTCAAATAATTTATTCGGTGCAGCCAAAGCTTTGCTTAAATTATAGTTTTCAAGCAAATTAATACCACAATAAGCTGCTTTTGTGTAATTTGGCAATTGTTCAAAAGGAACCGCTTTAAAGAAAAAAACTCTCTCTTCAAGATTCTTTGAATAAACCATATTTTGCAATTTCGTTTTCAATATTCCATTGCCCAACAAAACCAAAACACAATTTTGATTTGTAAATTCAAAAGCATCCAACAATAATTCTAACCCACGTCCCGCATTAAGTACACCTTGGTATAGGAAAATTTTAACGTCTGTTTCCTTTCCTATCATACTATGCAAATCTACGGTGCCACTGCCATCCTGCAAAATCGGGCAATTCATAATAATCTGGCTATCAATAAAAGTATATCTTGCGCTAAAGTAATCAAGTAACCCAGCACCAACAGTAATGAATTTATCAACATCCTGTAACAATCTTTTTTCAGCACGCATTCCCAAGAACTGCATACACTTAATATTAATTTTATGAATCAAACTTTTAAGTGGTTTTTGTGTTTGCAGAAAGAACTGATTAATCGTCTCAATATAAATTTCATGTGAGTCATATATCAATTGCCCGCCAATACTTTTTTTAAATTTTACAGCTGGAGCAAGACATGGCAAGTCGTTAGCGTAAATGTAATCATATTTTTTATTTACTTTAATCGCTTCATTGTACAAGAACATATACTCATAGTAAAATAGCGTTCTTTTTATAACTCTGTCAATAAAAGTATCTTTTTTTGGCACAAAATACAAATTAACATTTTTATCAAATAACCCACTATCATTTTCATGTCCATTAATATAAAATATATCAACAAAGTATATTTTCGCTAACGAACGAGTGATCCTAACTACACGTGGGTCATTCTTTATAGGTCCATTTAAAAAAACTGCTATCTTCTTCAATTCTACAACATTTATAGTTTAACGCTTGAAAAATTCTATTAACCTCCATCGTTAGTCTCCATTTTTACCATATCAAGAAGTGCTCCCTCCATAAAACATTTCCAATTTAGATCTGCTTTTGCCGACAAATAAACAGCAGAATGCATATAATGCTTCATATAGTTATAAAAATCCTTCTCTTTTTTCCCTGTTTTTGAGGTGGCTGAAATCCAAACTTATTTCGACACTATGCAATTTCGGTTAATAAATTCTCTATATCTTCTTGAATTCGCATCAAAAGTATAATTTCTTATTATCTTTTCACGTGCATTATTCCCAATAGTAATAAAATCGACCTTGTTTTCCAAAACAATAACCAATATCTTTTTCCACTCTTCAACTGAATTAGCAAGAAAAGCATTCTCTCCGTGGTCCACTATTTCATTGTTTATCGTTACTGCGCTTGCCACGCTAACAATCCCGAACCGCATACTATGGTTTTACATTTCAAGCGATTACTTCCCAATGTCCTTCCCTTTTACCTCCTACTCTACGAATTATATCGTTGTTTTGTAGCTTTTTCAGGTCACGTTTAATTGTTTCTATGCTAACTTGACACTCCCGTGCCAATTCGCTCTGAATAATATCTTGGTTATTTTTTATAGCTCTTACTATTTGTTTTTCACGAACGGTTAAAGTGTCATCTAAAGTGTCATCTAAAGTGTCATCTAAAGTGTCATCGCTTGTTTTAGCAAATATGGTTACCTGAAAACCATCTGCTATGTTTCTAAACTCCGGGGAAGGTAAATTTGATTTCTTACAAAACTCTAAAATTCGCTGTATGCCAGATCCATATTTTTCAATCAAACCAATGCTTTTGCAAAAATCGGCCATTAGTTTATTTCTAGGGGTCGATTTGTAATTGTTAGATAGCAAATCATTAATGGTAATCGTATCGGGCAATCTACCCGGATTATAAAACTCAATAAAATCATCAAAAATTTTCACAACACTATCGGATGTTGATCTATAATCCCGATGTACAATCATATTAATGACTATTTCGCGAATGGCTTCAAGTGGATATTGCCATTTTTGAACATGATGCGCTTCTCCGGTAATGGCAATCTCTTTATTGATATGTTTTTTTACAAAATCAAGAACAAAATCAACCTGAGATAAAACGTCCGACTTGGAACGTTGACTATCTTTTATAATCGTATTTGTCTGAAATCGACCTAGTTCAATGGTTGTAAGTACCGTATTTTGTTTAACAAATAACAAATAAGCAGCATTGGTTACTTTTTCACCACGCACCAATTCACTCTTCCGTAAAAATATAATCGGATTATCATTTATCCTATTTTCAGTTTGATTGTATCGGTTTATGCTCGTTTGTACCTTATCGAGAGATAAGTCCTGCAACAAAAAATCGTTATTGGTATGGTAATCCCAACTTGTATTAAAGGATTTTAAGTGCAAATTAACAAGTTCCGAAATTTCAATTAAGTGATTTGAATTAGCCACCCGTTTAAAGTATTTTCCTTGAGTAGATACTGGTTTTACCGGATATTCCTGTATCTCAAGTACAACTATTCTCTTATTGTCAATTATTGCAATTTCTGCATCGGGAATTAATTGCGGACTTGTCTTAATTTTAATTTCGTTTATCCAATTCTGGACGCTTTCTTCCATTAAATCAACCCCCATAAGTAACCCATTATCGGCAACTCCTAAAATAACATTGCCCCCTTTGCTGTTCGCAAAAGCTACAAGCGTTTCTATTACTTGTTTGTTAAAATTCTGTTTAAACTCCACAGTAACGCCTTCACCCTGAGCTATAAGGTCTTTATATTTATTAGTGTTCATAATCATAGTACTATCGAGACGTTGTTTCAAATCTACCTTTTCGTTTAGCTCTATTCAAGAACGGCAATAGATCATTTTGTGGATGTATCATTCAATTTACAATAAATATATGCGCAATCTACTACTGCATTTTACTATATAAACCAGCTATTCTATTTTACACGTTACAAAATTCAAGAATTTTTCAGTGTTAGCCATAAACGTGTATCCTTTCGTTATCTTTTCTTTTGCCCGTGCTCCAACTTCCACAAAGTTAACTCTCTTTTCAAGAATATTAACCAATATCTCTTTCCACTCTTCAACTGAATTAGCAAGAAAAGCGTTCTCTCCGTGGTCCACTATTTCATTGTTTATCGTAATGCCACTTGCCACACTTACAATCCCTAGTCCCATATATTGCAGCAATTTAAAACCACCCTTCCCTTTTGAACGCAAATCGTCTTTCAATGGCATAAGCCCCACATCAATACGATACAAATTTTCAACCTCCGTTTCCAAA
>JAQVXQ010000203.1 GCA_028709085.1 Salinivirgaceae bacterium
AATCCTCGTTTACGATATGTTTCCGCAAACATTCTGCCGGGGACAACAATGGCAAGATATTGATCGGAGGCCGTAATATTGAAAAATATGCATGTCGTTACAGTTGCTGTAATAAGCGATGCGGTTGATTTGGCATATTGTATTATCGACATCGTTATTTTGGAAAGGAGTCCACATGATTCCATTACTCCTCCAAAAACCATGGCGGAAATTATTAGCCATATTGTATTTAACATTCCGCTCATTCCGCGGGTTGTTAAAAGGTCACTAACTTCGGTACTGCTCGCCGTTATTGACACTTTGCCAAACATACTTTTTAGGACAGCAACATACGATTGTGAACCATAGTTCCCCACTACATTGGAAACCTCTTCAATTATATGCGGTTGGAAGATAATAGCAAAAATTGCTCCCGTTAGTGTCCCAATCATAAGCGAAGGAATCGGGGCTGTCTTTTTTAAAATTGCAACAATTAAAACGATTGGAACCACAAAAAGTATGGGCGAAATATGGAAAGTGGACTCTAATACGTGCATCGTGTTTTCTACACCAGAGGTTGTAGGAGAATTATCGCCCGTAAATCCGAGGATGAAAAAGATTATGAGCGTAATTAAAATGCTTGGAGCAGTCGTGAATACCATATATCTAATATGGGTGAAAAGATCCGTTCCGGCCATTGCTGGGGCAAGGTTTGTGGTGTCGGAAAGAGGCGACATTTTATCACCAAAATATGCTCCCGAAATAATGGCTCCAGCTACAATTCCCTCGCTAAATCCAAGCGCATTGCCAATTCCCAGTAGTGCAACTCCAATGGTTGCTATGGTTGACCATGAACTTCCGGTTCCTAGGGATACTAAGGAGCAAATTATAACCGTAGCAAATAAAAATATGGATGGATGAAGGATTTTAAGTCCATAATAAATCATTGCCGGAACCACACCGCTTAGCATCCATGTTCCTGCTAACGAGCCAATTAGTAGTAAAATTAGCATCGAGGGCATGGCCGATCCAATACTCTTGACAATTTCGGATCGTATAAAACACCAACTATAATTTAATTTTATGGCAATGATACTCCCAATACCTGCGGCCAGTAGCAGTGCAATTTGATTCGAACCGTTCAACGTTTCATCACCAAAGAAATATACATTGAGCGAAAGCATTCCAATTAGAAAGATAATAGGGATAAAGGCCAGAAGTAGAGTGGGTTGCTTTGCTGTTTTGTTCATATATCTTTTTTATAATCGCAAGATACTGTTTTTGTGCAAATTTTCACTAATGACCGGTGAATCCTTATAGATTCTTTGCTAATACTATGAATGATAATTTTTGTGTATCATTGAAAATCAATATTCAACATTACAGCCAAAATGGGATAATTGGAAATATCCACCGCCTTAACCCCGAGGTTAGTGATTGTTGCAAAAGCATAACACACCTCTAGTTTTTAAATAATTGCTTTTAAAGAACAAAAGCCCCATTACGGAGCTTTTGTTCTTTAAACTATGGTTTTGGTTACCAGCTTGTTGTAACCTTATTTTGGTACAATTTGTATGTTTCTTGTTTTCCTTTGATGTTGTAATAAATAAATCCATCAACAACGGTATGCATTCTTGAAGTGTACAGTTTTTTGTCTAATTCGTTTGGAAGATCTATTATTATTGTGTGATCTCCTTTTCCTGTAAAGGTTTGGGTAATGTTTTCAAACATAATGGGTGGTGCTTTAGCATAATTCAGAATAATACGATCCACCGTAAATGTTCCTCCATATTTATTTGATATGGTAAAGGTAACTTTTCCTGATGTAACGTTACTATCGTCTTGCTCTGTTGCAGAAAAGATTATAGGAGCGTGCATAAATACTTGAACTTTATCTTCGTCAATGTCAAAGTAGAAGTCGTGAGAGACTGTGGCATGGCGGAAGGTGTGTTTTACTCGAATTAGGTTATTGGGGTCGTCGTAGCAATATTTAGCCTCGAATGAAATTCTCCAACCTGTTCGTGAGGGTTCAATACCATTTATGGTAGCGCATTTGGTTGGGTTAGTAACCTGTGGTTTACGATTGGTAGTAATCGTTTGAGACCCTATTTTTAATTCATACTCTATGGAGCCGTTTGTTTTTGTTACTGCAACGATGTTGATCGATTTTAAACGCGATTTAATTTGATTAATTCCAACTTCGGTTTTGGTTTTACGCGTGTCTAAGAATTTTGGCAATAATTTCTCCAATGTTGTGATATCGCTTTCCATATCTTCAACAATGGTAGTGGTCTCAATTTTATTTAAAATATCTTGGAGTTGCTCTGTCAATTCTCGGTCGGCCTTTTCAAAAGCCATAACTAGCTTTCTCATTTCCAAATCACTAAAAGGATAGAGCAAGTGGTAATAGAACGTTATATTATTACCTTGTTTTAATTCTTCCCAGTAGTAATCTTCCGCTTTGTTGAGTGCTATTCCTTTTAAAAAACTAACGTCACCGGTTTGGGATTGTGTGGTTTGTTCAAAGTTTTGGAAGAAACTATTCACGTTATCGCCCATTGCTTCTTTTGTTGTCATTTCGGAACTCACAGAAATGTTTTCAGCTACGGATCTAACAATGTTCTCTTTAACTTTTAGTAGTGCATTTTCTTGCGAAGCGTCTAACGTTGCTCCTGATCCGGTTACAATAATGTAATCTTTTTGAATTGTATTAATCCATTTTGGTCTCTTATTTTTATTCGAATCAACCTCTTTTATTTTTTGTGGTTTTTGTTTTTTCTGTTTTGTAACTGATTCAGTTGCTGAACCTGCCTGAACTTTTTTAGTGCTCATTACATTTTGCGCTACTAAGGATGTGCTTGCCACTATTCCTAGCATAAACGCTAATAGCATAATGGATTGTAATGTCTTTTTCATACCGATTTATTTAGTTTTGTTTTTATTAGAATGAACTTGATATTATTGTCTTTATACTTAGGTGTAAACCTATTGGTTTGATAATTAACGGATTATGTTATGGAATGGTAAAAAAAAATCGGTAATCGCCATAGCGATTACCGATTATGATGCTTCGATTAGTCTTGACGTTCCATTTTTTCCATCTCTTCGTCAAACTTCTCTTTAAACTTCATTTGGTCATATTTCAATTGAAGTTTTTGATCTTTTTTGATACCATTGTTAACACCGTTGTAAATAGCATCTTTCGATACTTCAAGTGCTAAGTAAGTTACCCACTGGTTTTTTGAATTTGTTCCGCTTTTCTCACAAGTGATCGCTACTTCAACTAATGTTCGTTTAGTTACGTCGCGTACCATTTGCTCAAAACTTTGTTCAAACTCTTGTTTGTCACCCACGTCAATTTCGTTGGTGTACTGTTCAGTTACGGCTTTAATTGTAGATTCAATTAAGCCAGCCAACCGAGTTTTTGCACTCAATAGGGCTTTGTCTTTCGAAGTTGCCATGTTGGTACTGGTTCCACTTCCAGAAGCTCGGAAACTCATTGCGTCCGAATAACCCTGTTCTGTACAAGGTATTTTAACTTCTTTAAAATCGCCTGTGTCAAGGCCGGCTACTTTTGGCTTACAACTGTAAAAACTCATTACAGAGGCTGCAAGCGCTACTGCTAAAAATCCATTAAATTTCATTTTCATAACTACCATGTTTAGGTTTTACTTGAGCAAATTTGAGAATAATATTTTTTACATGCAACACTATTAGTGTTAATAATTTACTAATGCTAGATTTTACTTAGATTTAAGTTCGGATATTTCATTCAGTTTCATTTGTATAATCCGCTGTATTGTAAATGGTTATCGTTTGTAATAATTTTGTAAGCTTTTTTGAAATATCTGACGGTTAATTTCGTTGATATTCTGAATCACAGCGCTAATTTTCTCTTTACGTATGGTTTCTTCGGTCATATCGAGGTTTTCGGCATCGCTAAAAACAATTCTTTCCACAATATATCCAGTCTCATTTAATGTCATTGCAACCGCCGCATTAAAGTCGTCCATGATAATAACGGAGGGTAGTTGGTTTGATGCATATCGGGTTACTGCAGCTTGCACTGAGTTGCGAATGTAATCGATGGGGATTTCGCCTAGATAATTTGAGGAGACTAAAATTCGTATTAAGTCAATTTTGGCTTTATCTTTTACTTTGTAATTCTTACCGAGTTCGGCATACTCTTTATCGTTGGTCGATAGAAATAAGTCGATAAAGTCCTGTGGAACAGACTGTAAATCGCGCAACTCATTATTTTTAGCCTTTATTTTATACTCTTTAATGGCAGTTTTTTGGGTGGTTGGTATATAATGCGTCCATTGTCGTGTACGCTTATAGGACTCTGTCATGGGTTTTGGTTTCCAATTGCTTTCGGGCCTTTGTAATAAAGGGGCATCAACTTTAAGCATTCCCGTTTCCAGTGCATACAACAGGCAGTTTACAAAATGGACATATCCGCCTCCTATACTATAGTGAATTGCCGACCAAAGAGTTGTGTTTTTAGTTTTGTCCTGATTATTTGTTACGGAGTCCTTGAGATTTTTATCTTGTAGTTTTTCAATAAACGATTGACCAAATCCTACAGGATAATATATTACTTGATCAGTATTTTCGGGCGACTTTGAGGTTGCATGGTATAATTCTTTAATGTCAAATACATAATTTGAATCATTGGATAACTTAAATCGTACTCCAAATCCTTTCTCCCATCGCATCTCCGTAATCTTGGGTGATGTCGTTTGCTGGCCATTTAATAATACGCTTGTTGTTAGTAAGATGGAGAGAATTGAAATGATTCTGAAATTCATGATCGCGTTATAGTTTTGATTATTAGTCTATTCTGTTATGAAAGGATGAGCCTTCCTTGTTTCTCAAAGATACTATATTCAAACCATAATTCTAACGG
>JAQVXQ010000048.1 GCA_028709085.1 Salinivirgaceae bacterium
AACAAAATTTAGGTAGAATACCATAAGTAGCACATAAATTATTAAGTCGCAATTATGAATTAACGTTTACATGATTGAGTGAAATAAATTATTTCGTTTTGAAATTTTCAATATAGAAATTTAAGTTAAAAGGTTCGGCTATTTTAAATGGATAGTTTTTTGCGGATGGTTTTGATTATTCCTGTTCCAAATTCCACGAAGAGAACTCCTATTGTAATCATTATGAGCCCAATAAATGTACTGAAGTAGATGGGCTCGTTGAGAATAAATCGAATGAAAAAGAGGGATAAAAAGGGAGCAAAGTAAATAAAATGAGATATAATATCAGGTCGTGATGCCATGCGTATGGCACTAATCCAAAGCACAAAGGTAATTCCCATTTCAAACCAACCGCTATATAATGTTGCCAATAACGATTGGGTGTTGGGGAAAATGAATGGGCAATCAGCAATTAAAATCCACGATACGGTGGCTAATAAACCTACAAATTGGTTGATAAACAGAAACTGAACGGGTTTTATTTGCGATGTTTTGCTAATAATCCAATAGGATGCCCATATTATACTACTGAAAATAGCCAAAAATATCCCAACTCCATCGAAGGATAAGGAGAAGAAATGTCCACGCGACGCAACAAAAAGTACGCCTGTAAAGCCAATGGTAAGTCCCCAAATGACGTTCTTTTGAATCTTTTGTTTGTTTATAAACGATGACATTAATACCAACACTATGGGCCATGTGTAATTCAGACTCTGTGCCACTTGAGCAGGTAAGCGGTCATAGGCCTCAAATAAAATAAGATAATAGGCAAAGGGATTTAAAAGTCCGGCAAATATTGCAATTGAGAAATTACGAACGGTTATTTTTTTAAAAGTGTTCCACTGTTTTGTGTAAGTTAGATAACCAACAAAAAAGAGCAACGAAGATAAGATAACGTAAAATAGGAATATGGCGGGTTCAAGTTTTTCTAATCCAATCTTAAACGCCGTTGCAACTGTTGCCCAAAAGAAGACAGCACCAAGGGCTAAATACTTTGCATTTTTATCGGTGTTTGGAATCTTCATAGGTGCAATAATTCATATTTCATGCAAATATAACGGTCACTGATGAATATCAGCAACCGTTATGAAAAAAATATTATTTTGTTTCTATTATTTTCCGGGACATTCGTTTTTAATGGCATCGGCTATTCCGTGATTGCCGTAAGCTTTATCGAATTGATCGCTAAATTTTTTCGCCAACATTGCCGCTGTTGTATCATAGTCAGCTTTGTTTGCCCACGTGTTTTTGGGTATGAGAATTTCGCTGGGCACATTGGGACACGAAGTGGGTACGTTGAGATGAAATATTTTGTCATTCTCATAGACTACATCTTTTAAGGTGTCATTTAAGGCAGCCTCAACCATAGCTCGGGTATAACGTAATTTAATTCGTGATCCTACGCCATACTTTCCACCACTCCATCCGGTGTTGATTAAATATACTTTGGATTTGAATTGTTTCATTTTATCACCCAACATTTTGGCATATACCGCTGGTTGTGAGGGCATAAAGGGAGCTCCAAAAAACCGACTAAATGTTGCTTGTGGTTCTGTAACTCCGGTTTCAGTTCCCGCAAGCTTAGAAGTGTAACCCATTAAAAACCAAAGCATTGCTTGATTTTCGTCCAGTCGGGAGATTGGAGGGATTACTCCATACGCGTCGGCTGTTAAAAACAGGATTGTGGAAGGGTGTCCGCCCACCGAGGAGGGTTTAATATTGCTTAAAAATGTTAGTGGATACGACGATCGACTGTTCTGGGTTAATCGAGTATCAAAAAAGTCAACTTTTCCGTTTGGCAATACCATGGCATTTTCAATAATTGCACCATGGTTTAGATAGTGGTCGTTATGCATTACTGCATTCCAAATTTCAGGTTCTGATTCGGAGGTAATGTCAATCATTTTTGCATAACAGCCGTTCTCAAAGTTTGCTATTCCATGTTCGCTCCAACCATGTTCGTCGTCGCCTAAAAGGGCTCTGTTTGGGTCGGCCGAAAGGGTTGTTTTTCCTGTTCCTGATAATCCCAATAGCAATGCTGTATGACCATTGGCGCCTTCGTTGGCCGAACAATGTAGGGGAAGAATTCCCTCAAGAGGCAAGTAGTAGTTCATTACTGTAAAGATCAGTTTTTTTAAACTACCCATGTATGCAGAACCGTAAACGATACCAACTCGACGATCGAAATCAATGGCAACGGCTAAATCGGAAGTTTCTCCGTTATCTAACGTGCGCAAACGATTTTTGTATTTTGCAGCATTGATTTTTTTATCTGGTATGGCTAGTACAGTAAATGGTTTATCAGCAAAAACACTCTTATTTATGTCTGTAGGAATTGGTCGAAACATGTTGTCAGCAAAAAGGGATTCAAGGGCTTTGTCCGTTATTGTTTTAACAGGTAAAGAATAGGCTGAATCGGCACCAACAACTCGATCTGTCTCAAACAAATCTTTTGACTTCGATAATTCTTCTATTGCATCCTTGAACAACATATCGAACGTCTCCGGTGTCATAGGTATATTATTTGCCGATGTCCAGTCGATTAAATGCTGACTTCCAGGATGTTGTACCATGTAGGTGTCTTTAGGGCTTCGCCCTGTTGATTCGGGCAAGGTCCATGTGGCCAATGCTCCACATTCCATAACTAATGCGTCGCGTTGTTCAACACTTAGTTTAATCATTTCACGACGTTCTACGTTCTTTTTCAGATTATTGTATCCGTTCAGAAGTTGAGTAATTTGATTGCTAAAAACTGAAGTTTTCATAATGATAAAATTTGGGTTGATTATTTAATTTCTTATTGAATATTATTACAAAAAGCATTGCTGTATTGTAAAGTTGTATTATTAATTGTGGTTATTTAAAAACGGATATTTTGTATTAATAACAATGTAATATTCTTCATAAAATTATAAGATGAATCTTTTGATATCATTTTTATGTTTTTATCTAAAT
Organism: Salinivirgaceae bacterium; assembly: GCA_028709085.1. Classification (GTDB taxonomy): domain Bacteria; phylum Bacteroidota; class Bacteroidia; order Bacteroidales; family Salinivirgaceae; genus JAAYQU01. The sequence continues at coordinate 2,995 of JAQVXQ010000048.1, forward strand.
AATTAATTGTTGAAGTGATCAAGTTTTCTATTAACAGATAGCCTGATATTCTAATATTTCACACAAATATAAATGTTAATTTTATATAAAACTTCTTGTCTTTTATGTATTTCAATAATTATATAACTCTATGATCCATAAACATGTACGCTATTTTGCGCCGATGGTAAATAATTTATTCCAAACCAGCATATCAGCAATACAACAAACGAGAATGCTAATATCCACATTGCTGGTTTAATTTTATTTGGTCGGTGATGTCTAAAGTGGATGTAGAGCATATAAATTAGCCAAGTTAACAATGCCCAAGTTTCTTTCGGATCCCATGTCCAGTAATGTCCCCAAGCTTCTTTGGCCCATACTGCTCCAAATATTAAACCAAGCGTAAGAAATGCAAAGCCGATGTAAACGATATTGTCGGTGATACTGACCAAGGTTTTGTCGATGACTTTTTTTCTGGATCTGTAAATTCCGTACAGTGCAACCAACGACGACATTCCTAAAAGAGCATACGCCAAGATATAGACAATGACATGGGGTACAAACCAAATACTTTGCAATGCTGGCATTAATGTTTTTTCGTATGTTTCGGGTTTTAGTACATTAATGAATAAAAACAGAGCAGCCATAAAAAAGCTATATCCTAAAAACCATAAATACCTCCAGCGGATATAAATTAGAAACCCGAGAATAGATAAAAATAGTGAATACCAAAGCCTAGTTTCGCCTAAAGTCCGCATAGGCGGACGGTCTAAGTTAATCCATAATATTACAATAAAAGCCAATAAAATCAGTATGCCAAATCCCATGCTGATAAGCCCAGTTTTTTTCGCTTTTGGCGATTTTGTTATCGATATTATTATTATGCCAATGACCCACAAAATTAATGTTGCTGCCACGTATGTAGGGAAATTTATCCAATTCATAATGATTTTTTTTCTGTCGTTAAATAATGTCTATTTGCAAATTTAAAGAGCCTCTTATGACTCAACGTCATAGATTTTCCGTCCCCACCAAAGCATAAATATTGAGCCAATGAACAGAAGTAGAAAACCAAAATAAACAATAGGCAACCACGGATCGCTAATAACCTCAATTATACTGTAATCAGACCATTTTCCCATTTTATCGTTATAACTCATTTGGTATAAATTATATCCATCAACAGAGTAAGGTTTGTTCACAATCACAGAAATTGTGTCCATGTTGTTTTGCGCGTCTTTAATTACCAACAACGAAGAGTACTCTTTGGGTTCAGGAGCTGCCAGGGAAATTGATAATTCGGGAGAAAGATTAATCAGCGTTGGTTCAATTCCAAAACCACCTGACGTAATCCATCCAGAGGTTGCATTATTGCTGTTTAAATCAGTTATGGTAATCTTTGCTGCTGGTACGGCTCCCAGCATATCCGATTGAATAAAATAGGTCTCATGGGGTTTAGCATATTTTATAAATTCAATTACATCAATTCTAAAGTTTGAAATTGTAATTGAGAAATTGTTATCAATCATTTGAAATGATTTTCCGGTCTGATGAATAAAACTGTTTGTTATTGGATTGAATATCAATAGTTTTGGGTTGTACTCTTCGATTTCAAAATCAACTAATTGTAACGAAAAAGGAAGTTTATACATTTGCTTATTATCGTCGATAGCAACGTTATTAAACTCTTTTCCTTCGTACAATTGAATCCTAAGACGCTGTAAATCACCTGTTCCCAATGATGCACTGGCAATAATAATCCAAATTCCCGCATGGTTCATTAAAAATCCAATGTTGCGTTTTTTAAAGGGAAACATTCTTTTGCAGATTGTAAATCCAACTACGGTAAGCAAAAAGAAGGATGAAAACAGAATTAACCAACTTGAACCAATATGCGAAATCCCTGTTAGTTTCAAAAGAATATGTTCCTCTACGGGATTTTGCGGAATAATTCCCATAAAAAGCGAAACAATGGCATAAAGGGTTATTGAAGCCATGGCGGCTGGAACCGAAGAGAGCCATTGAATAATCTTGTTGGTTCGAAACAGGAGAAATAGACTTATGGTTAAGAAAAGTAGAATCATAAAACTGATAATACTATATGGGAGGGACGGAAGTTTTATACCTTCGCCTTGGAAAAGAGCCTCAAGAATAAAAGAGAGCACGATTAGATCCAATACTACAATGAAACTCTCCTTATAATTCCAAGGGAATTTCCAGAGGGTTCTGTTTTTTGAGATGTTTTGATCCATATGTAAAATTAATTATTCTATTAATATATCTTGTATCGTTTTAAAATGTTTAAATAATTTAAAATCTTTTACTCCAAAATCATCTAAACATAATATCTTTGTCCATTACTGAAATTACAAAGTAAACTGATTTTACAAATATATACTATAATTTTAAGCTAAAAATATAAAACCGTAATTTCCACATGAGTAAGATGCTTTATATTAGAGACTTGACGCTCCGAGATGGACAACAGTCGATGTTTGCAACCCGTATGACGCAAGACCAAGTTGAACGATTATTGCCCTTATACAAGGATGCCAATTTTTATGCAATGGAGGTGTGGGGAGGAGCTGTTCCCGATTCTGTTATGCGATACTTGAATGAAGATCCCTGGGATAGGCTGAGTTTGATTAAGAAGGGGTTAGGATCGACAAGTAAACTAACAGCCCTTTCGCGAGGAAGAAATCTTTTTGGTTATAATCCTTATCCTGAGGATGTTATTGAGGGATTTAATCGAAATGCGATTACGTCAGGAATTGACATAATGCGCATATTTGACTGTCTGAACGATGTTGACAACATGCGCACTACGATCAAATATGTTAAGGAAAATGGAGGATTAGCCGATTGTGCTTTGTGCTATACCGTGGATCCTAAGTATAGTATAATTCAGAAATATCGATGGCTTATTCGAGGGAAGCGATTGCCTTCACTGGTGTTTTCTATGAACTATTTTATTGAGCTAGCCAAAGAACTTGAGAAAATGGGTGCCGATATTCTAACCATTAAAGATATGGCAGGACTCATAACTCCCATAAAAGCGGGCACTTTAATAAAGGAACTAAAAAAACAAATCTCAATACCCATTGATTTTCACACGCATTGTACGCCTGGTTTTGGATTGGCATCAACCTTATCGGCGATTATTAATGGGGTTGATATCGTAGATACCAATATCATGACCTTTGCAGGAGGTCCGGCCGCACCGGCGTTTGAATTGATCTATATTTTCTGTAAAAAACTAGGTATTGAAATTAATGTAAATATCGATGCCGTGGTTAAAATAGACACGGAGTTACGAGAAATAAGAAAAGAACTTTCTAGTTTCGATACAACCCATCTGTACCCGCGCCAATTTGATATTTCAAAGGATACGCTTCCTGCTGAAATTGATGCTTTGTTTGATAAAGCAATTACATTTGCTAAAAATAACGAGGAGGTTAACTTACTAGCAACAATCCATGAAATTGAGAATTGGTTTAATTTTGATCCACCCAGTGATTTGGTTAAATCAGCTGAAATCCCCGGCGGAATGTACACAAACATGCTCGCCCAGCTGAAACAATTAAAGCTTGAACATTTGTTGCCCAAGGTGTTGGAAATGGTTCCAGAAGTACGTATTGATGCAGGATGTCCTCCTTTGGTTACTCCAACCAGTCAAATTGTTGGGGCACAAGCGGTTAATTGTGTAATTGCCCTTAATAAAGGAGAAGCTAAGTATAGTAATGTTTCTACGCAGTTTCACAATCTTGTAAAAGGGTGGTATGGTAAAACGCCCATTGAAATTGATCGAGGATTTAGATACACAATTTGTGGACATAGTCAGAGTCAGGATTTTGATGTTTCATCGTATGAAAAACCGGCAAACTCTGTTCTTTGTTTCGAAAGTGAAACGTGTCAATTGGCTGATAATGAAAAGGAAATGTTACTATTAGAGTTATTCCCTTCTGTGGCCACTGGGTTCTTGCGATCAAAAAAGGAGAACGAAATGTTGAAAATTCGTGCAGAAATTGAAGATGAACAACAGCGTGCTTTAAGGGAGAAACGAAAGAGATATGAATCATTAACACCCGAGCAAAAGCGCAAACGGCTAGAAAAAGGACTAATGGGTTATTCAGATTGGGGTTCAATTGAAGATCATCCCGATATTCGTACGTTCGAAGAGGAACAATATAAACGCAATAAACCCGATACGCAGAATTAAGGGAAGCCGATATTAAAGAGTATTTTGCGCAAAAGAATATAAAATCGCCTATGTTATTGAGGTATTTAGGAATGGTGATCGGTGATCGGTGATCAGTAATCAGTGGACGGCGATCAGTTAGTTTCTAGTGGCATCAGGGATATATTTTGTTGCATTGTCCATTAAAAAGGGGTTTCGTAATATGTGAAAATCTTTGAGGATTTTTCGACGCAACGACTTAACAAACAATAAACCAGTTTTATTTTTAGGAGTCCATTGATTCGCATTTAAAATTTTAAATGCGAATCAATGGACTCCTATTTATTTTTATGTAGGTTGTGGATATATAATTTTCATAAAATAGTTGGGGTTTGTTGAACTTAACGCCGATTTCGATGTTTTGTTCACTGTGGATATCAAGCATAGAGGATAAAACCATCTTAATATTACTTTATTTTATTACGTAAGTCGTTAATATGCAGGATTTTGTGATTTTGTAGTCGAAAATTTAACAAATCATTAACATTAAAACACTTGCTTTTGTTTATATGAACCGTATATTTGTTAAACAAAACATTAAAACAATACGGTTATGACTACAATGGAATTTTCAACTCAGCTTACAGAATTACAAGACAACTTAGGTAGATTTGCCTATAAATTGACAGCCAATCGCGACGATGCTCTCGATTTAGTTCAAGAGACATTGTTTAAAGCGTTAAAAAATCAAGATAAGTTCGAAGACAAGACAAACATTAAATCTTGGGCATTTACCATAATGAAAAACACGTTTATCAACAATTATAGACGAAACTCTCGAACTCGAATAATTGTAGATCAAACAAAAGATGCTTACTATATTTCAAAACCCCAAGATTCTGGTTTTATAAGTCCCGATAGCAATTTTAGCGTCAAAGAAATTCGAAAAGCCATAGCAATGCTTGACGATGATTACAGGATACCTTTCATAATGCATACAGAAGGGTTTAAGTACAAAGAAATTGCCGATGAAATTAATATTCCTATTGGATCAGTGAAGAGTAGAATTTTCATCGCTCGCAGGAAATTAATGTTGCACTTGAAAGACTATTTATAGCCCATACAATTTCTAAAGATTTTAAAATAAAAAAGAGAGGGTCTGAACAGACCCTCTCTTTTTTTACGATTTTTCAATTCAACAGCTCGTTACTGTTTCTTTGTTTTATTAAAGTTGATAAGAGTGTTGAATTTAATAGGCTTTCGCAAACAAAACTCTTTGTTTCGATGGTTTTCCACTTAAAATACAAACGCCATCTTCTTGTTTATTGTTAAAAGGAATACATCGGATAGTCACTTTCAATTTATCTTTAATGGCAGCTTCAGTTTCTGCCGTGCCATCCCAGTGTGCATAAACAAAACCACCTTTGTTTTCCAGAATATCTTGAAATTCATTCCAAGTATCGCAGGTGTAGGTGTTTTCATTTCTAAAATCGATAGCTTTTTTGTACAAATTTGTTTGAATCTCTTCAAGAAGGTTCGTAATATATGCTTCAAGAGATTCCATTTCGATTGTCTCTTTTGTTAACGTATCGCGTCGAGCAACTTCCACGGTTCCATTTTCAATATCTCGCGAACCAAGTGCCAAGCGTACCGGAACACCTTTCATTTCATACTCCGCAAATTTCCATCCTGGTTTTTGAGTATCTCTATCGTCAACTTTAACCGTGATATTTAAAACACGCAATCTTTTTGCAATTTCGTTGGCTTTTGCGCAAATTGTTTCGTACTGCTCTGGAGTTTTATATATCGGAACAATCACAACATGGATTGGAGCAAGTTTTGGAGGAAGAACAAATCCTTTATCGTCGGAGTGAGTCATAATAAGTGCTCCCATTAAACGCGTAGAAACGCCCCACGAAGAAGCCCAAACATAGTTGAGTTTTCCATCTTTGTCCGTAAATTTCACATCAAATGCTTTGGCGAAATTTTGACCCAGAAAGTGCGATGTTCCAGCCTGAAGTGCTTTCCCATCCTGCATTAATGCTTCAATACAAAGCGTGTCAATGGCTCCTGCGAATCGCTCATTTTCTGTTTTATGTCCTTGAATTACAGGCATTGCCATCCACTCTTTTGCAAATTCTGCATAGACATCAATCATTTTATGCGTCTCTTCAACAGCCTCCGCTTCGGTAGCATGAGCAGTGTGTCCCTCTTGCCACAAAAATTCAGTGGTGCGTAAAAAAAGACGGGTTCGCATTTCCCATCGAACAACATTGGCCCATTGATTACAAAGTATGGGAAGATCGCGATACGACTGGATCCAGTTTTTATAGGTACTCCAAATAATTGTTTCAGAGGTAGGTCGTACAATTAATTCCTCTTCGAGTTTTGCGTCCGGGTCAACCACAATGCCATTCCCATCAGGGTCATTTTTTAACCGATAATGGGTTACCACTGCGCACTCTTTTGCAAATCCCTCAACGTGAGCGGCTTCTTTACTTAGGAACGATTTGGGAATAAAAAGAGGGAAGTACGCATTTTCATGACCTGTTTCCTTGAACATTTTGTCGAGTTGCGCTTGGATTTTCTCCCAAATAGCATAACCATATGGTTTTATGACCATACAACCCCTTACTGCTGAATTTTCAGCCAACTCAGCTTTTCGCACGATGTCGTTATACCATTGTGAGTAGTTTTCTGAACGTGGAGTAATCTCTTTTGACATGTTTGGTAAGATATTTGAATATATTATATGAAATGATCCGATTTTTTCAACCTTGGTTGAAATTTGGGGCAAAGAAACGAACAATTCGCGATAAATCGAAACTAATTTGACACTCTGTAAATACTTGCGCCGTGTTAATTTAATTTGATTGCTTTAAATTTGTGGAACTGTTAATATTTCGTTTATTTGGCTTGTAAATGCAACATTTAACTACAAAAAATCGTTTTGATTAGTAAGGACATGCTATCTTTACAAATGATAATTAAAAAGAAAGGAACAAGTTATGAAATACAATATTCTATTTTTCATTATCGGCACTGTTTTAATGTCCGGATGCAGCGCTACTATGTATCATGGATATGTTGATGAGTTGTACACAATTCCGGAGTCTTCCCCTCAGTATGCTGAAAGTTCGGATGTTAGTGGAAGAGTTGTTCAAACTGTTGAGGATATCGATTACGATACAGAGGACCCTAGGATTATTTATGATAATGAAGAAACTTATGGTAGTTATGATAGCCATTTTACATTCTCAATTATGAGCCCAGGATTTTATGTAGGTGTGGGTTCTCAGGGATGGGGAGGTTGGTTTTATCCTTATTATGGACCTCATGTAGCTTACCATTACTCGCCTTGGAGTTGGGATCCATTTTGGCATACCTCTTTCTATTCATGGTATTGGGATCCATTTATGATGCATAGTCATTGGTATAACCCTTGGTATTCTCATTATGGAGGATATTACGGTGGATTTTATGGATGGAATAATAACCATTATTGGGGTTTTAATAGTGGAACAAATAGGACAACTATTTCACATAGAGAGAGTTCTATAACGCACCGTCGACCAAATAATGGACAGCAAATACGTCCAACAGCTGTAACGAATGCGGTGAGACAGAACATTAGACCTATCAGGTCGAGTGGTGTGAGTGTCAGAGATGAGGAGTCCGTTGTTCGAAATTCCAATAATAAAATTTCAAGAGATATAGAGAATAAACCCGATGGTGCAGGATCACGAGGAGTTTCTAATGTTGTGAGAAGTGAAAATAAATTATCCCGAGAAAGTTCAGCAGGTGCAATTAAGCATACCCGAGAAACTCAACGGTTTAATAATCAATCAACAACTACTCCAATACGTACAACACCCAATGTAGGAGGAGATAGATATAAACCAGCAAGTGGATCAACCGGAAACAACAATTATAGGTCGAAAGAAAATCAAAATTCAAATGCATATAGACCAATTAGTACTCCAAGACAACAAACTCCAGCAACGCAAAGTGTTCAACCCACTAATAATTCCAATTCTAGAAGGAATACAGGGCGTACCATAGAGTCAAATTATTCAAAACCGACGCAGAGCAATCAGAGCACAAGCACTCCTAGAAATCAGAGTGTGAGTTCTCCGAGCAGAGGATCAAGTAATTCTGGAAGCAGTCCATCCGGGAATAGTTCAAGTCCGCGAGGGAATTCAGGATCAAGAGGTAGTTCTGGCTCAAGTCCACGGACACGATAATTAAATACGAAAATACTAGATAATATGAATCGGAAAAATATAGTATACATAGCGCTTATTGGATTAAGTGTCATGTTGTTTGTAAGAGAGAGTACGGCTCAAAATGAAGTAGATGCCTTGCGATATTCTACCATGTATCACGGTGGAACAGCCCGATTTATTGGGGTTGGAGGCGCATTCTCAGCTTTAGGGAGCGATATATCGTCGGCAAATCAAAATCCAGCTGGTTTGGGATTATATCGATCTTCGGATATCAATTTTACAACGACTTTTGATAATACAAAAACGACAACAAACTATTTGGGTCAATCGAATTTTGATCATTCTTACTCCATTGAAGCCAGTAGCGTAGGAATGGCGTTTTCTTTACCAAATACACAAAATTATGGTTCCGGAAAAGGGACGTTAAATACGGTAATAGCCATTAATTTTTCGCAGGTAAATAATTATAATTCAAATTTGTATGCATTAGGCAGAAATAACAATAATTCTTATTTGACGAATCTTTCAGATTATTATAACCAAAACCCATCTTATTTAGATCTTTTTTGGGATGCCGGGATTTTATATGAAGACAATGGAACAGTTGTCAATGATTTTGATGTGTCGGGAGAATATCAAATAAAGCAACAATTTGAGCATCGTCAGCGAGGTACGCTAAACGATTTAAACTTTTCAATTGGGGTTAATGAGTCCAATAAGTTGTATTATGGTTTATCGGTTGGTTTAGTTTCCTTATATCACACCGAGGACTGGGTGTTGCAAGAGAACGACGATAAAGAGGTTACTCAATATTTGAATGCTTATAATTACAATAACTATTTTGTGAGATCAGGAATGGGCGTTAATTTTAAAGCTGGGATTATGTACCAGCTTAATTCCAGAATAAAAACTTCGTTTGCCATCCATACGCCCACTTTTATGACCATTGATGAAGATTGGGACGAGAAGCTACACACTTCTTTTGACAGTTCCCAATTCGATTCAAAATTGGCTTCCTATTTTACAACGACCTATAATTTGGTTACCCCAACTCGGTTTTTGGTAGGAGCCTCGTTTTTGATCAATAGGATGATAATATTGGGCATTGATTATGAAACTTCGGCCTATAATACAATGCGATTAGATAGTGAAACGTACTCTTTCTCAGAGGAAAACAGTAGAATTAAAAACGATTTTACGTTCCGACATGCTGTTCGCATTGGAAGTGAGGTGAAACTTGGAGCGTTGGCTTTACGTGTAGGAGGATTTTATTACACAACTCCATTTAAATCAGCAGGAACCGATAATGCCGTATTGGGATTATCGGGAGGATTTGGATTTCGTTCGGGCAATTTCTACACCGATTTAGCGTATCAAAATACAATGAGCTCCAGTTTCTATCGTATCGATGGAACCGATGCAATGAGTGTGGAAGTTGATCAAACAAAACATCGATTTTATTTGACATTTGGTCTTCGATTCTAAGTAGTGCTTGCAAGAAAACGCCAATTGCTACGTTATGCTTGTCTTCAAAACAGTCATGCCGATGTAGCTTTTGTAAGTTTTTGAAAAAAAACAACAAGAAACACAAATTGGGACTCCTGTTTTCAGTCTTTGCATGCCATGCGCTTGACGCCTTCTTATCAAGCACTTGAAAAAAACATGCGTTTTCTTACAGACACTAAGTATAAATTACACTTCGTAAATTCCAAAATCTACATTTTTATCAACTTGTAGGTTTTGGAATTTACATTTTGATGCTACGTTATATTCCATAGAATTGAATAGTTCCAAACAGCGCAACTTGTATTGGCTATGTACGGGTTCGTTTGATTTTGATCAATGGGATTGATTTTTTAGTAAATCCAATAACTCTAGCACTTCGAGAAATCAAAAAAATGCAGTACATTTGTGCAAAATTTTATGTTAACCTATATAAGGTCAAATTATTATGTTTGAGAATTTAGCTGATAGATTAGAACGGTCGTTCAAGATACTAAAAGGACAAGGTAGTATTAGTGAAATTAACGTTGCCGAAACCTTAAAAGATGTTCGTAAAGCACTTATTGAGGCGGACGTTAACTTTAAAACAGCCAAACTATTTACCGAAGAGGTAAAGCGGAAAGCGCTTGGAGCAAATGTCCTTAAGTCCTTGAAGCCAAATCAGTTAATGGTGAAAATAGTGCACGATGAGTTGGTCGAACTTATGGGTTCTGAAAAAACCAACATCTCACTGTCCGGACAGCCTGCTGTAATTCTTATGGCTGGACTACAAGGAAGTGGTAAGACTACGTTTGCCGGTAAATTAGCCAACCTCTTAAAGACTAAGCAAGGACGACGCCCACTGTTAGTGGCGTGTGACGTATATCGACCTGCGGCAATTGAGCAGTTGCATATTTTGGGAACACAAATAGATGTGCCCGTATTTAGTAATTTAGAGTCAAAAGATCCGGTTCGGATTGCTAAAGAGGCTATAAAAGAAGCCAAATTAAAAGGATACGATACGGTTATTGTCGATACAGCGGGTCGATTGGCCATTGACCGAGCCATGATGGACGAGATCTCGAATATAAAGAAAGAGATTAACCCCGGCGAGATATTATTTGTTGTTGACGCAATGACAGGTCAAGATGCTGTAAACACGGCTAAAGAGTTTAACGACCGTTTGAATTTCGACGGCGTTGTCCTTACCAAACTTGACGGTGATACTCGTGGTGGTGCTGCTATATCTATTAAATCGGTGGTCAATAAACCCATTAAGTTTGTTGGAACCGGCGAAAAATTGGATGCCATTGATGTGTTTCACCCTGAACGAATGGCGGATCGTATTCTTGGAATGGGTGATGTTGTTTCGTTGGTTGAGCGTGTTCAAGAACAGTACGATAAAGAGGAAGCGGCCGCTTTAACAAAAAAACTGGCTAAAGATCAGTTCGATTTTAACGATTTCTTATCTCAAATTGCTCAAATTAAAAAGATGGGTAATTTTAAGGATCTTGCATCCATGATTCCGGGTGTTGGAAAAGCAATGAAAAACGTTGATATTGACGACGATGCCTTCAAAAGTATTGAAGCAATTATATACTCCATGACTCCTAAAGAGCGTCAAAATCCAGGTTTGTTGAATGGGTCGCGTCGTAAAAGAATTGCTACAGGTTCTGGAACTACAGTTGCCGATGTTAATAAACTTTTAAAACAGTTTGACGAGACCCGAAAAATGATGAAGATGGTAACCACCGGAAATATGGCGAACTTAATGCGAAACATGCCTAAACGGTAGGTTGAGATATAGACAATAGGGTTTAATTTATATAAGTAATCAGATAATTTCACATCATAAAAGACGAATATAATGGAACTTATTGACGGTAAAAAGACAGCACAAGCAATTAGAGATGAAATTGCCGAACGTGTGAATGAGATAAAATCGAAAAATGGTAAAATTCCACATCTTGCAGTTATCCTTGTTGGAGAAGATGGTGGAAGTCAGACTTATGTAGCCAGTAAAGTTAAATCGTGTGGTGAAGTTGGATTTCAATCAACAAAGATTGAGTACCCTGATAGCATTACTGAAAAGGAACTTTTGGATAAAATTGTAGAGATCAATCAAAACGATGATATTGATGGTTTGTTGGTTCAATTACCGTTACCAAAACATATTTCAGAAACAAAAGTGCTTGAAGCGATTTCGCCGGATAAGGACGTTGATGGTTTTCACCCTGTAAGTATGGGGCGTATGGTTGCGGGAATGCCTACTTTCTTGCCGGCTACTCCGGCAGGAATTGTCGAACTTTTGTCTCGTTACGGAATCGAAACCAATGGGAAACATTGTGTTGTTCTTGGACGCTCTCATATTGTTGGTACACCAGTAAGTTTGTTGTTGTCGCGTAAAGCTAAAACAGGAAATTGTACTGTTACTATTTGTCATAGTAGAACAAAAGATATTAAGAAATTTACTTTACAAGCCGATATTATTATTGCAGCCATGGGTGTGCCTGAGTTTTTAAAGGCCGATATGGTGAAGGAGGGCGTTGTAGTTATTGATGTTGGAACCAGCAGAGTTCCAGATAGTTCGAAAAAAAGCGGTTGGGGTTTAAAAGGCGATGTTGATTTTGAGAACGTTGCTCCAAAATGTAGTTTTATTACACCTGTTCCCGGAGGAGTAGGACCAATGACAATTGCTATGTTGTTGAAAAACACTCTTCTAGCGGTTGAGAATCGTTAAGTGAGTTATTATAGAGCATAAAAAAGCCGAACTTTACAGTTCGGCTTTTTTAGTATCGTGTAATTCGTGTTTATTTTCTTGACTTTTTTAAAGATTCTTTGATTGATGCTACCACTTCTTTAACCAGAGACTCGGTTGTATGCCCTTTCGGATTAATGGGTTTTAAGAATGTTACATCTACTCGCTTTCCTAAGCGCGGGAAGAATGAACCCACAGGCATTGCTTTGCCCGCACCGTTTATGGCAACTGGAACTACGGGAACATCTAGTATGGTACTCAGAATGGCAAATGTCTTTTTAAATTCACCAATTTCACCGCTTAATGTTCGTGTGCCCTCAGGGAATATCATGATTTTCTTTCCTGCTTTTAATGCGGCAGCCAACTTCTGAATCGACTCTTTAAGGTCTTGTTCTAAATCCATAACTATGATATTATTGGTTCGCGCCATAAATCTTAAGAACGCATTATTAACATGTTTTTTCTTCGCATAGAAGTAGGTCAGCTTCATCACTTTGTTTTTAAGAAACGAGGTGACAAACATTCCATCGAAAAAGCTTTCATGGTTTGGGGTAATTATACATGCCCCTTCGGGGATATTGTCCGCCCCTTTGCCTTTGAATCGGAAGTATATTTTGAAGAATACCTTTGCCATACCACTTAGAATTGTATGAGTAAACCATGATTTTGGCAAACGAATTTCAAATTTTTCTTTCAATGTCTCTTCCCAATTAATGGTCTCATTCTTGAACCATTTTCGCTCTTCATGAACATATTCCGATAGTTTTCGAACCGAAGGGAAACTGATCAGTTTTTTCTCGTCCATTTTGATTCCAAAACTCTTGTCTATAAAGTCAATTAGACCCATTTTCCCCAGAGAATCGAGTGCCAAATCAAATTCTAAATGATGGTTTGGTTCAATTTTTATATCCACTTGTGATTCCAAAAAAGTCTGAATAGCTGCGTAATCTTCTGTGGGAACAAAAGCTTCTTCTTTGTTCGAAATGGTTGGTGCTGTAACCAATTCGGGTAAACGGAATCGTTGTATTTTGCTCAAACGGGTACGGGGAAGGTCGTTGTACACAAGAACGAATTTCATGATTCGATTATAGGAAGTTTGTGTGGAATTGAATTTTGCCAGTACATTATTTCTAAAATGTTCATTTACATCGGTTACATTCATAGAATCTAAAACATCTTTATCGGCATGTATTGCAATATATAACTGTCCTTGATGGTGGAAAACACCGGCTTCTTTAACCTCGTCGAAGGACTTTTCAAATTGCATCTCCAGTTGAACCGGATTTATGTTTTTACCATTCGACAGAATAATAATATCTTTCTTTCGACCGGTAATGTGTAAGAATCCTTCTTTGTCAAAATGCCCCAAGTCACCGGTATATAACCAGCCATCCTTAATTACGGCGGCAGTTTCTTCGGGTCGATTGTAGTATCCCTTCATTACATTGGAACCTTTTGCTACAATCTCACCATCGCGAATTTCAACTTTCATTGCTGCCAATGGATGCCCCGGGGAACCAATTTTCACTTTCCCTGGACGGGTGAATGTTATCATTGGAGCAGCTTCGGTCATTCCAAAGCCTTCTAAAACATCAAATCCCAATGTTTTGAAAAATTCACCAACGTGTTTTGGAAGTGCTGCCCCACCACTCACCATATACAATAAGTTTCCACCAAATCCAACATGTACTTTTTTGAATATTTTTTTTGCCAGACTTTTACTGCCCGATGCTTTCACAATTTTGTAAAACAGTTTACCAATGGCTGTTGCCTCTACTTTTGCTTTAAGTCCTTTATAAAGAAGTTCGTAGAGTCTTGGAACGCCAATCATTACAGCAACCTTGTTGTTCTTTAAAGTCTCTAACAGATCGGGCGATTGCATGCTTGGCGACATTACGATGGTTGCACCAATGTGAAGCGGTACTACCATGGAGCCAATTAGTGGGAAGACGTGATGCAGAGGAAGTAATATTAATACTTGTTGATCTTTAGTGTAGATCTTGGCATCTTCTGTAACTCACGAAATATTGGAAAGAATATTAATGTATGAAAGCATTACTCCTTTTGGATTGCCTGTTGTTCCGGAGGTGTAAATGATTACAGCTGTGTCGTTCAGATCCTTAGGTTTTTTCCATTCCGTTATGGTTATCTCTTGATCTGTTGTAGTATTATCAAGAAAAAGGATATCTGGAGTATATTCAATTTTCTTTTTTATCTCTTCAATCGAATCTTTTAAACCGTTGCTGGTAAAGATTAATTCTGGCTGACAGTCATTTAGAATATAACTAACATCGTCAATAGATGCCATATAGTCAATGGTAACTACAATACAATTGTTTTTCCAACCAGCATAAAATGCGGCAATCCATTCCATGCGGTTTTCAGAATACATGGCTACTTTCTCGTAGTTTTTTCCATTAAAGTGTTGAGAATAGATTTCAACCAGAGAAAGAAACTCCGTGTAAGAGTAACTTTTCTCTTTTGTTATAATCGCAATTGCATTTAAATCTTTTGTGTATAACATCCTAATCTGGTATTAGTTAGTAATATTTTGTTATTCTCAAGGTGTTTACTTGAAAATAAAATTAGTTGCGTTTTTTATTTCGCCAAAACTTAGCAAAGATACGTAATTTTGAATAGTCGTGTTTATTTGTTGCTTTTTTTCAAACTTGCAAGGATCGAGCCAGATGTAAACGTGCTCTATGATAGCCACTTGTAGTCATAGTGGACATTCTCAATGGGTTATGGAAATGAGGTAACTACGTTGAATCCCCATAAGTTGTCAGTTCCGGTAAAGTGGTCTCGGATATATACATAGATTAAATAGTCGTTGCTGGTTTGGGCAGCATTTCCTTCAATTCTGTCAAAATCGATATCCAAATTTGCACTGTTAACATGAACATAGTAATAGTCGTGAAATCCTTGTTTCAGGAGCATACTGTTCTCATACGCTTTTTTGTCCGCATTGTAAACCATCAAGTTCCACGGATTTAAGGAGTAATGTGAAAGTGCTCCATAAATGTAAATATTTCCATCCAACAGTGGTTGATCCGTATTCAATGTAAAATAAGCATGAAAGTAATCCGCATCGATATTGGCATCCCATGCGTTGTATTTCTCAATAAAGTTGCGTCCGTTCATGTCGTTTTTATGCTTATGATCGGTATAAACTCGAAAATTATCGACGGGAAGTTTTATGTGGTCAATCCCTTTTATAGTTGTTTTTTCGGTAACATCGCTGTAATTTTGACTCAACTCCTTTAAATTTAACGTTCTAAACTCGTTATGAGGATTGAGTTCAATTTCGTATTCAATTTGATTATCTCTGACAAATAGGGGCTTTATATCCGTTTTTGCCGTAGCCCAAATGTTATTTGTGAGCACCATTATTTTAATATCTGAAAATATGTCGGAGACCTGTACTTGATTGATATTCAACAACATTCGTATTTTATGCGTGTTGTTTCGCATGCTTCCCAGGTGAGACATTTTTAAATCGGCAAAGGTTGTTAACTTGTTTTCATACAATGAAAATCGGCATGTCAGAATAGGATTTTGTGGTGAGGTTTCATATACTTTAATTAAATAATTTCCGGATTTGGTGATTTTAAGATCATCATTGGGGATATTTAATGTGTAGTGTTTGTAGGAAATAGAAGTAGCCCCAGAGATTTGGTAATCGTTAATTGGGTTATTGTTAAATCCTTCAAGAAACGAAAAGGGATCGTTGTTTTGGATTTCCCAATTTGCATCATATTGCTCTATGGAGTAGGTATAGTAGTGGTCAACGCTGTCGATATCATCGAAATGGAGGGTAAGAACCGATTCTCCGTTTATGTTCAAAACAGGATAGGACATGGGTGTTTCCGCATGATACAATTGAACCGTTTTTATATGGGGAACGAAGATTCGATTATTGTTTTTTCCAGTTTCGATCCAGATTTTTGATACAATATCCTTGGAAGGGAATAGCTTTTGAGCAAAAATTTCTCCATGAATAAGAAAACATATCATCAATATGATTGTTCTCGAAATAATGCTGATATGTAATCCAATTAATGGGAGATAGATTATCTTTTTTTGTATATTTGCCGTCATTTGAATCTTTAAAATAGAAGAAATATAAACGAATAAACTAATATAATATTACGATGTCAAAGGTAATAAAAATCCGGAAAGGGCTTAATATTCCTTTATTAGGAGAAGCGTCTAGGAAAATTTTAAAGGCTCCACATCCCGATACTGTAGCAATCAAACCTCCTGATTACAAGGGATTGACGTTAAAACTTAACGTAAAGGCCGAACAATATGTGAACGTTGGAACAGCCCTATTGTTTGATAAATCGAATCCTCAAATTCTGATTACATCGCCTGTTTCGGGGATTGTGAAAAGTATTAATCGTGGAGAACGAAGAAAAATCACCGAAGTAATCATTGAATCGGACGGCAAAAACACTCAAGAAGAGTTTGAAGGAATTAACCGTTCGTCGCTTACGCCCGATTTAATAATCGAACATTTATTAAAAACCGGATTGTGGGTCAATATTACACAGCGTCCTTTTGGAATTGTGGCTGATCCTAAGCGTAAAC
>JAQVXQ010000204.1 GCA_028709085.1 Salinivirgaceae bacterium
TATTCCAACCATGCTTGTGTCAAAAATGGCCGCAGAACATGTTACCGTAACCCTTTCTGGAGATGGTGGCGACGAACTATTTCATGGATATGGCAGTCATTTGTGGGCCAACAGGCTAAACAACCCACTCATATCTCCTTGGAAAGGGGTTATAGGAACCGCTTTAAGTTTAGGGAACAGTCGATTGCAAAGAATTAGTTCTCTTTTTCAAATAAACCCAAACCTTCAGTCCCATATTTTTTCACAAGAACAATATCTGTTTTCGGATTCTGAATTACCTGATTTATTGAATATTGAATTAACACCTGCTTGGTTGCCCCAATCATCACTCTCGAAACGCAAACTCACTCCTGCTGAAACCCAAGCTATTTTTGACACCAAATACTACCTTTCCGATGATTTGTTAACAAAAGTAGATCGAGCAAGCATGCTTTTTGGTCTTGAAAACAGAGTGCCATTACTTGATTATAGAATAGTAGAATGGGCATTAAACCTGGATCCAAAATTAAAAATTAAAAACAACCAAGGAAAATATATATTAAAGCAACTGCTTTCAAAATATGTTCCCACTGAACTTTTTAATAGACCAAAACAAGGATTTTCCGTTCCGTTAAAAGAGTGGATGAAAAATGATTTATACGATTTGTTTATGGATTATTTATCGCCCGCAATGATCCGGAAATTCAACATCGTAAATGTAGATTATGTGGAAAAACTAAAAACTCGGTTTTTCACGAAAGATATGGATTATTTATACAACAGATTGTGGTTAGTTGCCGCTTTACATATGTGGTTAAGTCAAACTGACACCATTGATCTTTAGCCCGTTAACAAATCCATCCATCACATTTCAACATCTATAGTTAAAGCAATAAAAAAAGGCAGCCTATAATTTCGACTGCCTTTTGATATATAATTGTGTGAGTTTACTTTTTAGGAGCCAACTCAACGGTAAAGTGACGCATTATAGGTGCTTCATAAACAATCTCATAGCCTTTAGTAATTGATTCACGACGTTGATAAATATTATTCAGGGCCGCTGCAATCACTTCCATGTGATTATTTGTATACGTTCGACGAGGAATTGCCAATCTTAAAAGTTCTAATTTTGGATATCGGTCTATACGGGTAATTGGATCTCTATCGGCCAAGAGTGCGCCAATTTCAACGCCTCTAATTCCAGCTTCCAAATATAATTCAATTCCCAATGTTTGAGCAATAAAATGCTCCTTAGGTAAGTTAGGTAACATTTTTTTAGCATCAACAAATATAGCATGACCTCCAGCGGGACGCTGGCATGGAATACCATAACCATCAAGCAAAGCGAAAAGATATTCGACCTGTTTAATTCGAGTTTCAAGGTAATTAAAATCGGTTCCTTCGTCGAGACCTACAGCTAAAGCATTCATATCGCGTCCCGACATGCCACCATAGGTTACATATCCTTCGAACATAATGTTGAAAACACAACAAGCACGATAAAGCTCCTGACTACGGAAGGCAATAAAACCGCCCATGTTTACAATCGCATCTTTCTTTGAAGACATGGTCATCATATCGGCATACTTGAACATTTCAAGTACAATCTCTTTGATTGACATATCTTTGTATTGCTCTTCGCGAACTTTGATAAAATAAGCATTTTCAGCAAATCGTGCTGAATCAAATAAGACGGGGATACCATATTTTTTCGCTAATGCCGATACATCTTTGATATTTTGCAATGAAACGGGTTGTCCTCCAGCTGTATTATTGGTTACCGTAACAATAATAAAAGGGATTTTCTCTTTTGGATACTTTTTCAGTACATCTTCCAACTTTGTCAGGTCTAAGTTTCCTTTAAACTTACATTCTGACATAGTATCAAAAGCCTCATCAACGGTGCAATCAATGGCCGTTGCTTTTCGGAATTCAATATGTCCTTTTGTTGTGTCGAAGTGAGAGTTTCCGGGTACAATATCACCATTTTTCACTAATTGACTAAACAACACATTCTCAGCAGCACGTCCTTGATGTGTTGGTAGAACATAATCGTAACCCAATATGTTTTTTACAGCATTTTTAAAATTATAATAGGAACGAGAACCTGCATAGCTCTCATCACCAACCATTAATGCTCCCCATTGTTGGTCGCTCATTGCTCCAGTACCGCTATCGGTTAGCAAATCGATATATACTTGCTCACTTCGGAGATTGAATAAATTGTATTTCGCTGTTGCTATCCAAGCTTCGCGTTCTTTACGTGTACTGCGATAGATATTCTCTACCATTTTTATTTTATAGGATTCGGCAAATGGTAATTCCATTGACATAACTGTAGATTTTAAATTAAATAAAAGTGTGAATAAACATTAAAAGCCTATTTGGCATACAAAAAACCCGTAATATAGCTATCACGTTTTTTAATGTTTGTGAAGAGATGTTTTGTTTTCGCATCAAAATATATTTGCATATCTATATTCTTTTTGATTCTACGAACTTCTATTTCCCTGTATAATATGCATTCTCTACAAATTCCCGACCAATCCTGAATATAATCCTATGGCAGCTAAAATAGTGAGAAGAATAATAATTCCACCTGAAAGTTTATTCATCCACCAGAGTTGTTTTAAACGGAACTTGTGTCGAAATAAATTTACAACGCCAGTTATAATAAACCACCACAGAGCAGCTCCTAAAAACACTCCAGCTACAATTGCAAGCTGTGGTATTAATGTATGGTCAGCATCAAAAATTCCTAATGCTGCAATACTTGCTCCAAAAAATATAATGGTTAGGGGGTTTGACAATGTGAGAAAAAACACGGACACGAAATCTTCAAAAATACCCGGATATTTACGAGTTGCTTGTTTCCGGATTTGTGAAACTGGATTGGTGAAAAATATTCTAAAACCTAAAAATAATAAAACAATTACCCCTCCTACTTGTAATACCAACTGATGTTCCGTAAATAACCTTTGTGTATAACCTAATCCAAATGCGGCAATGATAGCATATACGGAATCCGCAGTGGCAGCACCAAGCCCTGATAAAAAGCCAATTCGTCGCCCTTTATTTATTGTTTTTTGCACACATAAGACCCCAATTGGACCCATGGGAGCAGAAACTGCAAACCCAATGACTATTCCTTTTACTAGTACAACAAATACATTTACAGTCTCGGCGATCATGAATTATGTTTTTTACGAAAGGCAAAAGTACAAAAATGTTTGCAAATAATCCAAACTCATTTAAAAGCTTTATGAAACTTAAAACAAACGACATTAAGAAACTTCTAGATCAAAAAGTATTAGAGTTTAGTAATCAAGCATATATCAATTCAGATCCCATACAAATTCCACATCAATATTCTGCCATTCCAAATATCGAAATATCGGCTTTTTTGACGGCTCAGTTAGCTTGGGGAAATAGGAAGGCGATTATTAAATCGGCTGGCGGATTAATGTCTATAATGGATAACGACCCATACGAGTGGATTATAAACGCGGAAAAATCGGATTTTGAAACGTTAAATAAGTTTGTTTACCGAACTTTTAATGCCTCCGATTTGCAATTTTATGTTCTTCAACTACAGAGTATATTGAAGGAACATTCAACGCTGGGAAACTATTTTCAACATCTTTTTGCCAACGCCAACGGGAATATTAAAGAGATGTTGGGGAATTTCAACCTGCAGTTTATGCAAGATGCCCCACAACGCATTCGGAAACATTTGGCCAATGTAAATGCAGGTTCGGCAGGAAAACGTTTAAATATGTTTCTTCGGTGGATGGTTCGCTCCGACCAAATGGGGGTTGATTTTGGGCTATGGGATTTTATTCCACAAAGCCAGCTTTATATCCCATTGGATGTTCACAGTGGCCGTGTGGCGCGCAAACTGGGACTTTTAGAACGGAAGGCTGACGATTGGAAATCAGTGGAAATTCTGACTGAAAAATTACGTGAATTTGATGCTAAAGATCCCATAAAATACGACTTTGCGCTTTTTGGACTTGGTGTATTTGAGAAATTTTAGATTACAAACAAAGAGGGTACATCCTGGCAGATTACATTTGCATATAATGTCAGTTGTTGTTAAAAATGTATTTATTCTTGTTGCTAGCCCAGTTTTTCATACTTTTGCCTTCCTAAATTAGCAAACGAAGTTATTCATGGATTTTCTTTCCCTCATATTTATTGCCATAGCCTTGTCGATGGATAGTTTTGCTGTTTCGATAGCCATAGGAGTAAATAGCAAACCTATTATCAGAGAGTCAATAAGAATTGCCTTGTTTATGGCGTTCACACAAGCTCTTATGCCTATTTTGGGATGGATTTTGGGCGACGTATTCAGCTCATTTATTGCCGATTACGACCATTGGATTGCTTTTCTACTTTTATCCATTCTTGGTGGGCAAATGATTTATGAAGGTTTGTCGTCAAGCGATGACAAGATGTGTAGAAAATGCGTCTCCACAAAAACATTAATTATGCTTGCTCTGGCAACCTCAATTGATGCTTTTATTGTTGGCGTTGGCTTTGCTTTTCTTAACGTGAATATTCTTTTAGCTTTCGTAATTATTTTCATAATCACCTTTGTTTTCTCCTTTTCGGGAAACTTTTTTAGTTGTAAAGTTGGAAACAAATTAGGCAAACAGTCTGAAATGCTTGGCGGGATTGTCTTGATATTAATTGGAATAAAGATATTAATTGAACATCTCTATTTTTGAATCCGCGTAAAATCAATTTTTAGTTTTTTATAATT
>JAQVXQ010000205.1 GCA_028709085.1 Salinivirgaceae bacterium
CTCACAGTTGCCACCATTGTCGTATCCCACAATAGCAAACTATTTCCAGCATATATACACCACATTCAATTTATTAACAAAACCATAAAATTACACTATCCTTCACATATCGATAAAGAAGAGGCGATGGGTATTGCGAATCTAATTTACCGTACCGGGTTTACCGAGAAGTCGGATTCACTTGATCTATTTTTAAACCAAAACGACAGCTGTTTTTTAATTCAATTTGCCATTTCGGACACCAGTTTACTATCAAATCCAATTTTTATCACTGAATTTAAAACACTGGAACTTATTCTAAATAACCAAACGGAGACAAAACACCCATTTCAAGTTATGTTAACCAGTTTATTTACGCATCAAGATTACCCATTGGAAAACCATATGGCTCCAGAAAACGGAGTTCACAAGAGAATAATGAGTTTGATTACTAGACAATTGAATGAAAACCAATCTGTTTTATACAACGTATCTGCCAAAGAAAAAGACATTGAAATTCTTATTGACGTTATTTCAAAACTAAAACTCTACTTTCCAAAATCAGTCAAAATTGATCTTCTTTTTGAACTCATTAATGGTGAATATCAGATATCTTTTTTTGTAAACAAAATGAATTGGGAATTGGAGGCGCAACGCAATCGCTTATCGCTTTTTGGGCAATATCTAACCCAAAGTGGGATAGCAAAACCAATACGCATATTTATGCTTGATCCAAGCGGATTTCAGAAGGAGGTTACCAATAGTTATAAATTGGAAACAACAAACTAAACAACACTAATCTTCGAGTTCCAGCAACTCCATCAATTCATTAATAATCATGGCAGTAGCGCCCCACACCATGGCACCATCGGCATCCCAGAATGGAGCCTTAATTTCGTAGTTTTGCGACACAAATAGATTTTCCTTAGCGTTGTTTTTATAAAATTGACACAGCGGAATCTGAAACACTTGCTCCACCTCATACGAAGTTGGTTTTAAGCATGGTATCGTTGGCAACACCGCCACAAAGGGATAAACAAATATATCGCTTAAAGGGATATAAAGATCCGAAAGACGAGCTATAACATCTTTAGGGTCAGTAACATATCCCACTTCCTCCCAAGTTTCACGAATCGCCGTATCGAGATCCGTTTTGTCAAAATTAGAATCGAATTTCCCTCCGGGAAAAGCAATTTGTCCACTATGAATTCCATTATATTTAGCACGTTCAATGAGCGTTAATGTTGGTTCTGGCGTGTTAAAACTAACCAGAATCATAACAGAACTTTTTTTAGTATTGGAAGAGACGTTGGGTTGCATAACTCTTCCCAGCGGGTTCATAAATTGATGAGCCCTTTCGCCGGGAAGACCCTTTGAAATACCCTTATTTAGTTTCTCTGCAAATACACTTGGACTCATTCTCTATTGACATGAAATAATAAAATAATTTTTTTTACCCTTTTGAACTAGAAGGTATCGATTGTTTAACAGTTGATCAGAATTGACCATTTGTTCAACATCGCCCACCTTCTCCTTATTTATACTCAAACCACCGCCTTGCACAATACGACGCAATTCGCCTTTCGAGGGGAACACCTGCGATTTTTCAGCCAACAAGGCAGTTACAGTCAAGCCCGCTTTTAAATCGTTAAACGGAACATCAAAAACTGGAACCCCATCGAACACCGACAAAAACGTAGCTTCGTCGATTTGGGTTAAGGTTTCGCGGGTTGCTTTTCCAAACAATATTTCGCTGGCTTTACGGGCCATTTCAAGTTCCATTTCACCATGAACCATAGTTGTTACCTCTTCGGCTAACCGATTTTGCAAGTAACGCAAATGAGGCTCCTCTTTATGCTTGGCAACGATTTCATCGATTTGCGACTTGGTAAGAAGAGTGAATATTTTAATGTATTTTTCAGCATCCTGATCAGAAACATTGATCCAAAATTGGTAGAACTGATAGGGTGAAGTATAGTTTCGGTCGAGCCAAATATTTCCTTGTTCACTTTTCCCGAATTTTCCTCCGTCTGATTTTGTAATTAGCGGACATGTAATCGCAAATGCCTCACCACCCAATTTTCGGCGAATTAATTCAGTGCCGGTAACGATATTACCCCACTGGTCGCTTCCGCCCATTTGCAATTTGCAGTTGTAGTCTTTATACAATTCGTAGAAATCGGTTCCCTGCACCAACTGATAGGAAAATTCGGTAAACGACATTCCTTCGCCCTCTCCTGTGATTCGCTTTTTAACGCTGTCTTTCGACATCATGTAATTCACCGTCAGATGCTTACCAATTTCTCGAATAAAGTCAAGGAATGAGTATTTCGACATCCAATCGTAATTATTAACCACAATGGCACTATTTGGCGCCTCATCGAAATTGAGGAATCGGGTTGCTTGTTTTTTTATGGATTCTTGATTGTGCCGAAGTGTTTCAAGGTCAAGCAAATTACGTTCTTCGCTTTTCCCACTAGGATCGCCAATCATTCCCGTTGCGCCACCAATAAGCAATACGGGTTTATGTCCTGCTTCCTGAAAATGACGCAACATCATAAGCGACACGAGATGACCAATGTGTAACGAGTCAGCCGTTGGATCAATCCCCACGTATCCGGAAACACACTCTTTCATTAATGTTTCTTCTGTTTCGGGCATAATATCATGAATCATTCCCCGCCAGCGAAGTTCTTCTACAAAGTTTTTATTCATTATTCAAATATTATATTACACATTGATAATCATTTTCATGCACCCACACAACCCTATAATTATAAGTTCTCATAGAGAGAAGAACATTCTCAACTACAAAGTTGCGTTAAAAACTATAAAAAAAAGCCCGAACAAACATTCGGGCTACAAATATACTAAATTGCTCGTTTTTACTTATCCTTAAATCCAACCAAAATAGAGACACAGCCACTTTTCATTTGAGCATCAAGATCTAACCCTTCCGGAACCTCAATTTCGACTCTAATTTGTTGTGTTGCTGTTGAACTAAAATCCCACATTTTCGCAAAATCATATTTTTCATTATCAAAAATAGTATTGTTTTGGGTGTCGTATAATTTGAATTTTAGTTTTCCCAGATGTTCTTCCGAACAAATTAACATTCTATAATCCTGATTTGCATAAAATGTAAGGACCAACTCCGCAACATCGCCTTCGTTTAATAATGCTGCGTTCATTTGCCCATTAAAAATATATGGTGAAAGTTGTGGGATACAATTCTTTTTGGTAAAGTTCTTGCATTGTCCAAACGCAGAACCACTGAGTAACATACCTGATGCTAAGAGTCCTATAATTAATATTATTTGCTTCATACCTCGCTAGCTTATGATGTTTTAGTGTTTTATTTCCCTGATATTTAACTTTACAATATTAGCATTTATTCGCCAACTATCCAAATACATCTATTCTTTTATGATAATTGAACGAACTTTTGCAAACTTTTCTTTAATCTCAATAAACGTTTCATTATCCATGATGTATTGGGTGTTCGATTCCAAAACGGTGCGTTTCATGGTTGTATCGACACTGACGACGTTTTCGCTTTCCTTTACAACAACCTGTTGAAACAGTTCGCCAATTGCCGTTAGATGCTCTAGAATTGTAGTTCTAAATTCGTTTTCGGATGCATATGGTTCTAGCAAACGCACCATATTTATTGCGGAGTGTTTTTGACCTGCCAAGGCTGAAATCAATCCTGGTTTATATTGATCTTCTGTAATTAAATGCGTTGCAATATACATCCCTTCGAGCCAACTTCCCACCAAAATCATCACCGCTGAACCTTCGCGTTTGCTCTCCCTCAAATATACATCTGCATTTGTAAAAAGCTCTATTACAACGGATATTAAAGAATCCTTGTTTGAGAGGTTTTTCTCTAAACGTTCCACAGCAGTGTTACTTTGATCTTGAGGAATTTGTAACGATTGGGTTAAATATCGAATGGAACTTAGGTATTTTATGGATTCTTGAACTTGATCAAAAACACGACAATAACTCAAATCTGCTCCATAAACACCTAAATTTAGAGCTTGATAATCCTGAGTAAGAAACTCCTTTTCTCTGCCATACGAACTCAAAAGATCCTTATTATACCCCACATTTGACTTTTGGATCAACTGCGCCATTTCTAAAGGAGATGGGACATTGTAAAAAATCTGCTTTATCAATTCTGAACGTCTCTCCACTACTGGTTGTTGTGTATCCCCTGAAGTTTCAATATTAGGACTTTGTGTGCCTTGACAACCACTTAAAACAGAAGTAACTACCAATAAACATAAGATCCGGATCAATACATTTCTATTTTCCATGTGCTTCTCTTTTTTACTTTCCGACTTCAACTAGATCAAAAATAAACCTTGCTTACCTTATACAAAATTTAATAAATAACTCACTTACAACAATGAATTTCTTTATAGTTTATTAAACTTTGCGCTAAGTTATGAAAAATAGATTTAATTACGTCCTACATTTTTTATATTAGCAATATTTTTAATTGCTTTCGTAGTTTATAAAATTGCAACCTCTACTAAATATGCCGATTCAGAGATCCAAAAGAACCTAAAAATCTCCAAATCCCCAAATAAATGCCAATCTTGCGTATGCTATATTTCCTTTAAACTCTGAATGTTCAGTCTTCGTTAACCATCGACAACCGGCATCAAACTTTACACTTAAATAACTTTTCATTGGATAGCCATATCCATAATAGGGTGCTGCCTCGAATTCAAAGATCTTTACCTCGGTGTGTATT
>JAQVXQ010000206.1 GCA_028709085.1 Salinivirgaceae bacterium
GTTTTGGAGTTTAATGAAGGTACTGAGGTTAATCTCAACGCCATTGCTGAGGAAAATAATCTGTTTGTTCAATGGACGGGTGATTTGCAATCCGAAAATGCCACGATACCTATTGTTATGAATCAAGATAAATCCATTACTGCCAATTTCCGACCAGTGATTTCAGCCGTTCTTGAACCCAATTCGGGAGCATTTAACGAGACTGAACCAACAAATGTATCAACGGAAATTACATGGAACGATGCATCAGAGGTGGTTACAATTGTCGCTATTGTAGAGGGAGACGAGTACACTCTTATTGAAGACGAAGACTATTTTATTACTGCAATGGACGGCGCAACTTCTCAATTAACGTTTATAATGATGGAATCAAAAAGTAGATTTATGTCATTGAAAGGAGAATTCGATATTGTTTGTACTGTGAATTTTGACATGGGTTTAAACGCCATATTTACAATAGATTACGCGTATGTTGATACCTATACCGTTTGGTTTACAATTCAAGACGAAGTCGATGATCCAGTTTCAAATGCAGTAATCATCTTTGGAGGTACAGAGTTGCCTATGGGAGCGTACAGTGTCGAGAATATTGAAACAGGCTCGTATCCCTATTCAGTTTCAAAAAATGGTTATCAAACAGCATCTGGAACGGTTGAAGTTATTGATGGGGATGTACAAGAAAATGTAGTTTTGCATAAACTATATATCGTTAGCTTTAAAGTTTCGTCAATAGAGGGACCTCTTGTCAATGTTCAAATTAAGATTGAAGGTCAAACTTTAAATACCGATGCAAGCGGATTGACTTCCATACTTCTTCTAAATGGTGACCATAATTATACGATTGAACATGAAGGGTATAGCACCATAAATGACATAGTCTCTGTAAATTCAGCGAATATAGACGTGGTAATTGTTTTATCGCCTGTGGGCATCGAATCATCGGAATGGGAATCCATAAAGTTATTTCCAAATCCGGTGGAGGATATCCTTCGTATCGAGCGAGAAGGAAACCAACCGGTAGTTCTTGAAATATACTCCAGTTTGGGTGTATTGCATTTCACTCAAAAGTGGAGCACAAATAGTCTTGAATTGAATGTTTCGGGGTATAAACCCGGGGTTTATATGGCACGTTTTGCTGGAAGTACCATTGAATATTTAAAGTTTATAAAGCAATAATAATTGTTACTCAATAAAGAGTGCTTGCACGCACTTTTCAAAAAGAACCATCTTGATTTTCATCAATCTATGATGGTTCTTTTTGCTTCAAAACGATTTTTTAAAGGTTGGAACGTTTTTAGTGCCAAAGCCTTTAATAGATTTATCGCAATATGCTACTTGTGAGACAAACGAAATAGCATCAAAAATTGTGGTAAATATTCTTGCTAAATCTTTTACAACTGACGCTTCAACTAAACACAAAAAGTGAGATTGCGTGCCGTATTGAATAATAGTATTTTGTCTATATTTGTGTTTATTATTCCATAGAATATTGGCAACTATTGGCGAGTAGTGCTGTAAAAGGGTTAATCAATTTTCAATCTGGAACTATAAATGAAGGGCCATAAAAACTAAATCAAAGTTCGTAACCATAAACAATGATAAAAACACAATGAAAACATTAAAAACCAGTTTAATCCTGCTAATTCTCGTGGGAATTTTTGGAAATACTCAGGCGCAAGATTATTTAATCTCTTTTGCTCTGCTTGGAGAAAATGGAACGCCTGACAGTGTTCTGGTTGAGAACCAAAATCAATCGACCACTATTATGTTGAATGGCAACGATGTTTTACATTTGGTGGACAATATAATCGGAGTATCCAGTGATATCTCCTTCAATCAGCTCTTAAAAATATCCCCAAACCCAATTCGAAATTCTGGGATATTGACATTTTACAATCCCAAGAACGAAAATGTTCACATTGGAATTTACAATGCTGCGGGTCATTTAATAACCCAAAAAACAGGAATGTTGCCTCAAGGAACTCATTTTTATAAATTGGGAGGAGTCGGTATGGGAACATACATTGTTGCTGTCTCGACAAATAGCAATAAGAGATCCGTTGTTTTAATTTCTACTGTCGCCGGTCAATCTGAACCATCAATTGTTCATGTAAATAGTAATTATACTCGGGATTATGGAGAAGAAAAAACTACGGTTGATGCGACAAAAAACGCTGTTGAAATGCAATATAACGATGGTGAGAACTTGAAATTCACCGCTTTCCTAAACAACTTTATTTCAACTGAAGAGTTGGTTCCTACATCAAGTCAGATCGTAAATTTTAATTTTTTGGCTCCCATAGCTGCTTTTTCAGTTGACGTAGCCACGATTGCCGAAGGGGAGACTGTTACTTTTACTGACCAATCGTTGAACAACCCCGTTTCTTGGAGTTGGAATTTTGGTGATGGAAGTAGCAGCACGGAGGCAAATCCTTTGCATACATACAATAGCGCAGGCACCTATACGGTGGAATTAATGGTTTCTAACGATTATGGTTTCGATACGGAAACAAAAATAAATTACATTACCGTGGAAAGTGGAGGTAATAGTATAACCGATATCGATGGAAATGTCTATGCAACCATCCAAATTGGCGAGCAGAAATGGATGGTCGTAAATCTAAAAACCACCAAATATAACGATGGCACTTTCATCGAATTAATTGCCGATAACGTTGCCTGGGGAAATAATACTACCGGTGCATATTGCTGGCTCAATAACGATGAACCCCAATATGGAGAGACAAACGGAGCGCTGTACAATTGGAATGCAGTGAATAGAGGAAATTTATGCCCCAATGGCTGGCACGTCCCTACCAATGATGAATGGACCGTGCTAAAAAACTACGTTGCAGCCGACGGACATAGCGGAAATGAAGGAACAGCTCTACGAGCAACTTTCGGCTGGCCTAATGGTGGGAATGGAACCGACGATTATGGATTTACCGCTCTGCCGGGTGATATGCGTTTTGACAATGGTAATTTTAGCGATTTCGATTTCGGTTATTGGTGGAGTTCTACTGAGTATAATCCCACAAATGCCTGGTTCATTGGATTGTATGGGAATTACAACCCCATATATCAAAGTAATTACAGTAAACAAAGTGGATATTCAATTCGTTGCTTAAAAGATAATTAGGGTAAGTGTTAATGAATATCATCAACAAAAGGCTGCACCATTGCAAACACAATGAGCCTGTTGGTAGGTAGTTATCGATAGATTGTTAACCACTATTTTACAATATACTATAAATCAGAAATGCGTTAAACTTAAAATGTAAACATCGAACATTTCGTCCCATTTGGATAATTGGATTTTTATCGCACAAAACATAAAATTGAGCATTCCATAAAGCAGACGCCCCATTAACTTAAGTTGATGGGGCGTCTTTCACAATTTAGATATCGATCTTATTAATTACGGATCGCTACGACTGCAAAAATAATTGAAGCGTTGGTTTTGATCTAGATTGCTCATTCATTTTCATGGAATGATCTCAACTACTACTTAAAAATTAAAATTTACTCCCACAAGGTAAAGTCCTCGGATTTTATCGTTGTAGGGGATTTCTGTTAGGCCATGATCTGTTAAGTTTCTAGCATTAACATATATTGAGGTAGATTCATTAACGCGATAGGCAACTTTTGCATTTAAAATAATATTGGCTTTTTGTGTGCTGGTTATTGTATTGTGCTGGAGAGTTGCAGCGTTGTAAAAGTAGCGGTTGTATACCTGCTTATCGTAGAAGTAAGCCGATGCGTTAATGTTTAATTTGCTTATTGGTGCATAGTTTACCATAAATCCGCCATAAAATGTAGGAGTCCATTCATTTTCTCGATTCTCAAAAGCTTCATCTGGCAAATCTTCGTAAGCAATTCCTTCTATTGGAAGGCCTGAGGCATTATATACATAAAGTGATGATATGTCTTTTAAAACATTTTCTAATGTTGTTTTTTGATACGTTCCAAAAACCTTTATGAGTAAGTTGCTCATGGGTTGTACCGCAATGTTTATCGACGCACCTATTTGCTTACTTTTCATATCAATATTTTGATAATGCCATTCATCTTCGATTGTTGTTTGAATTGCTGTAAATGTAGCATTGGGGCCTTGCTCAAAAGAGAAGGTTTTAGGCAATAAGGCGTCAAAATCTGATGTAATACTGTAGAACCCTTCGAGGTCTACTTGCAAATAGTCGGTAATAATTCCACGATAACCGATTTCAAATAAATCTTGTGAGAGCAGGTTAATCTCTTCTCCTCCTACGTAATATTGGTTATAATCTAAGAATACAGGTATCGAATAAACTGGGTGAAGTCCAATAATCGTCCTTTCGTTTAAAGGATTTTTAAAGTTGGCGTATGAGTTTCCCATAAACGAACCACGGTTAGCTCTTGAGTAAGTTCCTCTGATGAGATGTTTGCTGTTTAGGTTATATGCCGCAACGGTTTGCCACGATAGGTACGTATCGTCTGGCATATTGTATTTGTCAGCTCTAAATGCAGCTATAATCCTTAAATTGCTGATGGGCTTCCAATCCAGTCGTAAGCTACCGGAAATGGTCTCAAGGCTTTTTTTGCCATTTAATAGACCTTTGTCTAATACGCCAACAGTGTCAATTTTTTCAACGTATGTTTTATCGTCGTAGCTTGCATTTTGATAATTAAAACCAGGTCTTAATGAGAATTCACCAATGCCTATATCGTTAAGCACCAAGTTGTATTCTAATACAGCATTGAG
>JAQVXQ010000049.1 GCA_028709085.1 Salinivirgaceae bacterium
ATCACAGAATTTCGATCAATTTTCTGATAACCAATATTGTTGATAAAGAAATTTGGTCCTTCGGCACATTTCCCCTGACACAGATGCCCTTTAAATTCAACCTTATCGGTTAGTTTATGCGAGCTCGAATATTTCTTAATAACCTCCAGCACCTCTTGATTGCCTCTTCGGTAACAAGAGCTACCCAAACAGATTGATATAACGGTTGTTTCTTTCATAACACTAGATTTACTTAAAAATGAGTCCAAATAAATATTTCTTTTAATGCGAAAAAATGTCTTTTTTAGGGTCAACTAAATATTAGCATAGTTGCCAGTATAAACTGCCATAAATAACTTTTCAAAATCAGCAGCAGTTGTAGGGCGTGGATTCGATCCGGTACAAGCATCTGCCTCGGCATTTTTTGAAATTCGAGTTAAGTTTGCTTTATACTCCGCCTCATCAATTCCAAACTCTTTGAGCGAAGCAGGGATTCCCATTTCAGCATTCAACGATTTTATCATATTAATGTATGCATCGCATAGCTCCTTATCCGAATTTCCACTCAATCCAATATATCGTGCTATCTCGGCATATTTTGCTTCCGAAACTTTCCTATTCCATTGTATAACCGTTGGCAAATAAATGGCATTGGCACATCCGTGTGGTATATGGAAAATAGCACCTGTTTTATGAGCCATGCTATGACAAATTCCCAACAAAGCATTGCTAAATGCCATTCCAGCTAAACATTGGGCAATATGCAATTTGTCACGTGCATCGGAATCGCCGTTGTATGATTTTATAAGGTTCTCTTTAATCATTTTAATGGCTTTCAAGGCCAATGGATCGCTAAAGTCCGAAGCTAAAGAAGCCGTTAATGCCTCGGTAGCATGCGTTAAAGCATCCATTCCTGTATGCGCCGTAAGCGTTGGGGGCATTTTATAAGCTATTTCTGAATCCAGAATTGCAATATCAGGCGTTATTTCAAAATCGGCTAATGGATATTTGATTCCCACCTTGTAGTCCGTTATTACTGAAAATGCGGTGACTTCAGTTGCTGTTCCACTTGTAGATGGAATGGCTACAAATCGAGCTTTGTTTCTAAGTGTCGGTATATTAAAAGGTTTGGCAATATCTTCAAATTTTGCATCGGGGTGCTCGTAAAATACCCACATTGCTTTTGCAGCATCAATGGGGGAACCTCCGCCAATACTAACAATCCAATCGGGCTCAAAAGAGAGCATCATTTTAGCTCCTTCAAGTACAGTTTCAACAGATGGATCGGGCTCTATTCCCTCAATTAATTGAGTTTCCATTCCAGCCTCTTTCAAATAGTCAAGAACTTTATCGAGAAAACCAAATCGTTTCATTGATCCCCCACCAACGACTACAGTTGCGCGTTTTCCTTGTAAAGTTTTTAAAACCTCCATGCTTCCTTTTCCAAAATAAAGGTCTCTCGGTAATGTGAATCGGTTCATAATTTTAAGTTTTTTATATTTGACAATAAGAGTAATTATTTATTCAATTACCCTATACCAAATTAAAGACCAAATGAGATATTGTGTTGTATCTCAACCAATTACAAACAAACTCAAACTTTTTTATACATTGAACACAAAAAAACGTCCTAAAACTGCACACTCCAGGCTGGATTGATGTGCAATTTTAGGACACTGTGTGATTTCAGGACACCTTTACCGAATACGGATTCCGTACTTTTCGATCTTCTGATATAAGGTGTTACGACTGATATTCAACACCTTAGAAGCTAAAGAGATATTAAAATCATATGTTTTTAAACAGGAAATTATTGCTTCTTTTTCTATTTCGGTCAATTTTTTTGGCACAAAGGTTTTTCCAGCGCTCTGCGAATCGTCTCGCTTTGTATTAAAATCACGTTGTGATCTATCGTTAAAAAATGAGGAGTAATTACCATCAAGCACTACAAATCGTTCCATAAGATTTTCGAGTTCCCTAACATTTCCCGGCCAGTTGTAACTTTGAAGCCATGCTCCCAGCTTATCGTCAATATGAGGCATTGGACGAGCCATCTCGCTCGCCTTTTTTGCTGCAAAAAAACGCGCCATGGGTAAAATATCGTCAACCCGTTCTCTTAGGGACGGTACATGGAGACGAATTACATTTAAACGGTAAAACAAATCGAGACGAAATCTTCCATTTATCATCTCTTCCTCCAAATTCTTATTAGAAGCTGCAATTATTCGTACATTAATCGAAATTTCTTTTGTTCCTCCAATACGCATAATGTACCCCTCCTGCAAACAACGCAACAACTTTACCTGCATATCGTAAGGCATATCCCCAATTTCATCCAAAAAAAGGGTTCCGTGATTGGCCAATTCAAACTTACCCGGTGAACCACCCTTTGCCGCTCCAGTAAAAGCACCATCTTCATAACCAAACAGTTCACTTTCAATTAACGAAGCAGCAATTGCACCACAATTTATTGCTATAAAAGGGGCATCTTTTCGCAACGACGCATTGTGTATCGATTGGGCAATAACCTCTTTCCCCGTTCCACTTTCGCCACTCAACAAAACCGTAGAGGGCTTAGATGCAACCAGCTGTGCTTGCTCGATCAAACGATGCATGGGAGCACTCTCAGCAATTATATTATCAAAACTAAAGCGGGTGTGATGGCCTTGGTATTTCTTAATTAAATCCACCACCCTGCTAAACTGTCTAAATGTCAATAAATAGCCATGCATAGCATTATTTTCGCCACGAATAACAAAGGCATTGAATAAATACCGCTCATGAACACCGGGGATGTTAAATGAGGCATGCTCATCCATAAATTTTAATTCGTTGAGAATAACCCTTTTAATCCTTCGCCAATCAGGAAGCAACTCATTAATATCCTGTGAAAGCATTTCGGTACGACGAATGTTAATCATACGACAAGCAGTATCGTTAATCCATTCCACCGTATCGCTGATATTTATGGCCATTACTCCAAATGCCAAATTATTCATCATGGCGAAGGCAAATTGATTTGAAATTTCCAATTGCCGTAAAGATTCCTCTTCACGAATCTGATTTTCAATGGCTTGTGCTGCAGATATGACCATTCCCAAAGTATGCGGATGGACCTGATTTGCGTGTCCAGTCATATTAATACAACCTATTACTTCCCCATTTTGTAGAATTGGTGCAGCGGAACAGGTCCAATTATGATAGGCTGAAATAAAATGCTCTTTGGCAGTAACCTGTACAGGCTTTTTATCATGAATGGCCAATCCCATCGAATTTGTTCCAATGGAGGATTCATTCATATATGCCCCCTCTACCATCTTTAATTTCCTGGCCTCTTCAAGAATATGATCATCTCCAAAAATAAGTAATATACATCCTTCGCTATCAGTAAGATTTATAAAAAAACCAGACTCCGAAACCGTTTTAAAAACCTGAAAAATAATGGATGCTGCATGCACAATAAGTCGATCGTTCTTTTTAATAAGAACATCAAGCTCTTCACTGGACAAAACATTGCCAGGAAGCTGTCTCGAAGGCTCTAAACCAAACTCTTCACTTCGCCGATGCGAAAACCTTATACTGCTCATATAATCTGATTGAATATAATATACAAACCACAATATGACCAAAATTCAATCCACAAATACCTCCACTAGTAACAACTACCAACTAATTATATTGAAAACGATGATTTACAGATGTTAATCTCAGACTTACAACGTTATAACTATTGACCAACAAGAAAAATCAGAAAATTAAATAATTTGGGAAACAAAAATTTATCGCTCAAAAGGTAAAGATTTATGTTGTATCAACATACTATTTACAACCACGAGCAAAGATAACGAGAAAATTCTAGTCAGTCAGCCGATTTTAAACAAATGATACTTACGCTCTCAAAAGCAAGTTGATCTTTTGGGAAAACAATGCAACAGCAACCATTTTCACAAATCATTTTTCGCATTCAAAAACCACTGCTTTGCCAAAACTAACTGCTATAAAGTTTTTGTCAATTGATACTGATAACCAACGCAAAGGTTCGATAGAAAAATCACTAATGTCCGGTAAATCTCTCCGGATTCTTCGCTAAAGATATCAATGACACATCTCGTATATGATTAAATATCAGCTACTTTTATTTTCATCTCATTGGCTAATCTACGAAATGCTTTTAACTTATTTCTCATTACTTGTTTCTGATAATGTTTCATTATCCATTATGACTATATGTTGAATCTATTCGGGGTTATTTCCCAAACCACAACGTAGTTAAACATTGATAGCCATGGGCAAAACCCATGGTGTAGAAAAAAATCAAGGTGCAAAAGAACCACAACGTGGCTCAACAAAAAGACATGGCTTTTACGAGATTAAACCTCTCTAGAATTCTGAAAATCAACGAAATGACCATTTCCCCCGAGCGCTGCTCAGGGCTATTAATATTCAACCCACTTCGGGGTTGATATCCAATATTTCCATCTGACGTTAGTCAAACATTCTTCAGTGTCATTACACATTGCCGATTTTCAAAGGGTAAAAAATCAAAAAAGGGAAAGCCAAATGACCTTCCCTTTTTCATAAAAATTAAATAAACGACTAAGCATGCTCTAGATCACAAATCTCAATCTCAACAGTTGATTTATTCGCCATGTTGTCTGAAATTGGGCAACGCAACTCAATCTCCTCAAGATAGGACTTCTTTTCATCTTCACTCATATCGGCATCAACCTTAACACACGTACGTACCTCTATAAAGCCTGCTCTACCTTCTTTAGTTTGTCCCATAAGGAATCCTTCATCAAGATCCCCTTCTATCTTAACCTCAACTCCCCGAAGATCAATGCCTCGTTGCATAGCGATAATCCGTGCCAAGGCAGATATACATCCTGAAAGTGATGCTAAATAAACCTCAAGTGGGTTTGGTCCTTTATCGGTTCCACCCAAAGCTTTAGGTTGGTCAATTACAAATGGATGCGAGCACTGTATTTCAGTTCTGAAACCAGCACCCATTTTTGAACTTACTGTAATTGTAGAAATCATATCTCTCCTAAGTTTTAATTGTTCATTTATTGAATAGTAGTAACACGGAATCTACCATTTTGTTTCCAAAAAAAACCAAGATTTCTTTAAAGTTGACAAATCAAAATAACACAAAGTATTTAATATCAGTCTTTTAAACACTACAAATTACAATATATAACAATATTCTTATATTAATATATTTTTATCTTGTACTAACCACAAATCGTATTATCCATCTAGATGGTTGTTCCGTTATACGTGAAAATCATTGGGGATTTTCCCGACGCATCAAATCAACAAATATCACTTTAGATATGCCGATTATGGAACACAAACTACGTTACTCTTCGTGGGAAAGCGGTATAAACCGAGCCGTTAAATCGGGATCAGCCATATCTTCGTCCAAAGGGTACATGGGGCGTTCAATTCGTTTATAAGGC
This sequence comes from Salinivirgaceae bacterium, assembly GCA_028709085.1. Taxonomy (GTDB): domain Bacteria; phylum Bacteroidota; class Bacteroidia; order Bacteroidales; family Salinivirgaceae; genus JAAYQU01. Next base: position 5,442 of record JAQVXQ010000049.1, read on the forward strand.
AATCGATGCAGGTCTTGATCAACACCACCGGGCGTAAGTGCCATAATCCAATCGCCACGCATGTTATATAATTCGGGTACGAGGTAGCCAATTTTAACCACCACAATATCTGCCTTACGGGGATTTAATTCCAAGTTTGTGAAATCGGATTCATAATGATATGGCTTTCGCTTTTTAGTAACAATAACTTGGACACTACCCACGCGGACAACTACTTCGGTCTCTGCATTTTTATCGCCATGGCGAATGGCCTCCACAACTCCTTTTAGTTTTATTGGGCCTTCGTATCTATCGTCAATCTCCGCACCAACAAAGGCTTCAACTTCAGCTCCTACGCCTACTTCAATGGCTTTTGCAATCAATTTTGGACCTGGAATTGAAGCGTAAATCAACGATAACCCCTCCTGCTTTTTAAAAGCATCGTGTTCCAAAATTTGCTTTAACGTCCAGGTAACATCCCCAGCGCCCCCAGCAGTGGGATTATCACCCATATCGCTAATAATAAATGGTTTTTTGTTGCTGGTGATGGCCATTTCCAAACATTGTTCGAGCGAAGCAACCGGAGCTACAAACTCAAACTGATCGCGAACATCCCAAAATGATTGTGCCAGAGTTTCAGCCGAACGTTTAACTTCGTTCTTATCATCGCCGGTAACCATTACCACTGCGCGATTACGTGGCTCGTCCGCCCATGCGTAGCCAACCCAAATCGCTGCGTCTAGCACACCGTTTTGTTTGGTAATTGGATCAACCTGTGCATATAAACTTTTTGCCGGTTCGATGCGTGTGCTGGTTTTTTCACCTGGCAATAGTATGGGAATTGGAATCCACGCTTTAAAAGCAGGTTTTCCTTTTCCAGATTCTAAACGATCGAGCAAGTTCATCAAGGTTCGTTTTTTGGATTCAATAGCATCTTCATGGGGAGCGAGTCGGTAACAAGTAATCAAATCGGACTGATGCGCCAGTTGTCGTGAGACATTTCCATGCAAATCCATGGAGGTTGAAATTAAGGTTTCTTTGCCTACAACGTCTCGAACGCGCTGTATCATATCGCCCTCAGGATCATCAAGTCCCACCACACTCATAGCGCCATGGATATCGAAAAATATGCCGTCGTAGGGCAAATTTTCTTTTAGCATTTGCAACATTTCAGTCATCAATGTATCATAGGCACCATGGGTAACGATACCGCCAGGAATTGCATGTCCCCGCAATGCAGGAAAATATTGTGCTCGTTGTCGTGTAATGGAATCTTCATGTAAAAAAGGATAGTACGAAAAGATCTCCGTCCCTCTACGAGTGCGGAACGCTTCTACATGGGTTTGTGCTGGTGAAAAAGTACTGCTTTCAATGGCCAATCCGGCAATGGCAATCCGCATTTTATCGGTTGTTTTTCCTTTTTTCGCTTGGCAACCAAGCAATCCGGTCAAAATTAATGATGTAATTACTATTTGTTTAAAACTCATAACTGTTCGTTTTAACGTTAATTTTTGTTTTTTGATGATCAAGCAATTAAGTCAAATTCAATAAATACAAGATACAGATTGTATTGAGATTTTGTTTGAAAGTTCTATTCTACCCTTGATATTTCCTACAAAATAACAAACTTATTTTAAAACAGCAACTCTTAAATGTGCTTATTTATATTTTATGCTCATCCGTATAAATCGACTAAAAATAATGAGGTGCTAAAATTGTTCAACAAAAAAAGCAAATGCGCGATTATGAGGACTGAATCACCATTAATATCAATTTAAAACGAAACTAAACCACCATTAAAAGCAATAAAAATTGTAAATTTGCGTCATACGATATATAAACAATAATAAACCCAATGTTAAGGATCTGCTTCAAATTTGCATTCGCGCTTCTACTCTCCATCGTAACAATAGATTCAATAACAGCTCAAAAAGGCTCCCATAATTCTTACAACAAAGCCTCCATTGAACTTCACTCTATTTTTACCACTATACGAAATAATCGGGATTTTAAAGTCCGTGATTCGCTAAGCAATATAGCACAGTCAATTTTCGACACCGTTTTGATTCAAAAAGAATCATTCAACGATCCTTTCGATACCTTGAAAAATTTAATAACTTGTATGTACTCTGATGATAAGGTCATTAGGATTATCAATTGGAATATCCCCTTGCCCAACGCATCCTATAATTATTACTGTTATATTCAATATTTTGACAAAAAGGAGGGGATTTTCACCTCTACAAAACTAAAAGATAACAGATTAAATATTGAAAATCCCACGAAACTAACGCTTAGACCAAACAATTGGTTTGGAGCACTTTATTACGAAATCATTCCCACCAGAATTAAGCGCAAGGAAGTTGTTTACGTATTACTAGGTTGGGAAGGTTATACATTGGATGCCAATCGTAAAATAATTGATGTTGTTTCGTTTAAAAAAGGGAAACCTACATTTGGAAAAGATTTTTTTGAGTTTCCAAAGAGCAAACAAAAACGTGTGATTTTTACGTACAATTTTAGAGCTAAAATGAAATTAAGTTGGGACAAAAATTTCGGGATGATTATTTTCGACAATCTTGAAAAAATTCCTTCACTCCCAGCCGATATTGAAGGAAATTTAGCTCCTAGCATGTTATTCGATGGGTTTATATTCGAAAACAATGTGTGGAAATATATGCATGATCTCGATTTAAAACCATCAGAAAAGAATAAAAAAAGACAAGTTAAACCCTATCCATATTGAAAATGAGCGCAAGAATAACCCTATTTATTTGTGACAATGACACTGATTTCCAACAAGAGCTAATTAATCAATTTGCTACATCCATCGAAGATTATAAACTTATTGGGCTTAAAAGTATGGATGAACTTTTGATATGTTTAAACAATTCGCGTTTTAAAATAGGCGAATACTATATTGTAGCCAGTTCTGCATTATTTGATTATGCCTCAAATCACGAATCTACATCTCAAGTTTTTAAAATAATCGCTCGAAAATCAACCATTAAGCAAGTAATAATTTACACTCCGGATGAAGAGCGGTTCCGTAAAAAACACAAATTCACACGACATAAGAATGTTAAATGCATTCCACAAAACGACTTCACCTTTTTCAGAATTCAAAATAGCATCCGAACCTATTCAAATGTAAAGGAATACAACCAGTCAAAATTAGGCCTCGCTTTTAGTTTGGTTGCATTTTTTGGGTTTTCCATTTGGTTTTATCTCATTTAGTATTCGTAAGCATTTGAAAAACAGGCATTTTCTTGCTTACACTATTGAATAATCTGAATTTCAGAACCCTGAAGTCAACTCATTTTGCATCTCAAACCAACGCTCAACGATTTGATCTGAGTTTTTAATCGAACCACGAAGCCAAGCGTCCAATATCTCATTCCGATGCTCATTCGATAATTCCCAATTCACATTACACCTACGAATCTCATTGGTAAGATGTTGTAAAATAATGGCAACCGAGACTGAAATATTTAAACTTTCCGTAAAGCCATACATTGGAACTTTCAAGTATTCATCGGCATTGGCAAGCGCATAATCGCTTAATCCGGGAAGTTCTGAACCAAAAACTAACGCAAAAGGTCCCTTAGTAACGTCAAAATCATGTAGATTACAATCGTTTGTATGTGGCGTAGTTGCGACAATTCTAAAGCCATCAGCTCTTAAATTATCAAAGCAATCGGCTATGGCTTTCTCATTTTTATCATAGGTCTTAACCGTAACCCACTTGTGTGAACCCATTGTAATTTCCTTGTCAGGAATAAATTCATTACCAGGTTCCACAACATGCAAATCTTGAACTCCAAAACAATCACAACTACGCATAACAGCACTCGCATTGTGGGGTTGAAATACATCTTCCAAAACAACTGACAAATACTTTGTCCGTTCCTTTACAACTCTTTCGAAACCCTCCTTGCGCTCTTGTGTAACAAATTCAAATAAATATTCAACAAGTTTCTCCTTATTATACATAAGACATTGTCGTTTAGTTAAGAAAAAAAATCAACTATCCTCACTCTGCCATGTAATATGGACACCTTTCAACCACGGGAAAACTCGATTTTAATGGGGGAGCATAGTCAAAGAGTATTGTTGATCAATAAATTGAGATTTTCACCTTAAAAAACAATAAGGCATACTCTTTATTTAAAGTTATTTTACTCATTATACTTAAACAAATCAATTACATGATTCATTTTTTTAACTTTAGTCTCCATATATTTTTTACTGTAACTCGAAATTGGTGTTTGCAGGGGCACATTGTCGGCTACTTGTAAACCATATCCTTCGAGCCCAACCCGTTTGATTGGATTATTTGTAAGCAATTTCATTTTAACAACACCTAACTGACGTAATATTTGTGCTCCAATTCCATAATCTCGTTCATCGGGAGCAAAACCAAGTTCAACATTAGCCTCCACTGTATCAAGACCTTCTTCTTGCAACTTATAGGCTTTTATCTTATTCATAAGTCCTATTCCTCGGCCTTCTTGAATAAGATATACCACGATTCCTTGTTTCTCTTTTTCAATCATCTCCATTGCTTGATGGAGTTGGTCGCCACAATCGCATCGTTGGCTTCCAAAAATATCGCCCGTCACACAACTGGAATGCACACGAACCAAAACCTCATCCTCTTTTGTCCAAGAACCTTTAATAATGGCAACATGTTCCAGACCATTGCTTTTCTGCAAAAATGGAATCAATCGGAAATGGCCATACTTTGTAGGCATATCAACTTCAACACCTTTTACCACAAGACTTTCATTTTGAAGACGATATTCAATTAAATCTTTAATTGAAATTATTTTCAATTTAAACTTTTTAGCAATTTCCAATAGTTGTGGCAGGCGAGCCATTGTTCCATCTTCGTTCATTATTTCAACCAAAACACCACCGGGTTTCAATCCAGCCAAGCGGGTTAAGTCAACAACTGCTTCTGTGTGTCCTGCACGACGTAAAACGCCCCTGCCCTTTGCCTTTAACGGAAATATATGTCCTGGACGGCCTAAATCTTCGGGTAATGTATTCGGATCAACAAGAGCTTTAATGGTTTTAGCCCTATCGGAAGCCGATATGCCGGTTGTACATCCATGTCCATTTAAATCCACCGAAACAGTAAATGGGGTTTGATGCAAAGCCGTATTATTCCCTACCATTAAATCGAGTTCAAGCTCCTGACATCGCTCTTCAGTTAAAGGAGCACAGATAAGACCGCGTCCATGCTTGGCCATGAAATTCACAATCTCGGGAGTAATCAGTTCGGCAGCTGCTATAAAATCGCCCTCATTCTCGCGATCTTCATCATCGACCACTATAATTAATTTACCGGCTTTGATATCCTCAATAGCCTCATCAATAGTGTTTAATAAAGTTGTATTATTCATAATTAATTAATTTTCTATATTTATGATTTAATAATTCGCTCCGATCTATCCCATTTTACAGAGGTGTTGCCTTTAAAGAAACGAAGTAAACCTTTAAATTGTGCTAAATTTGCCATGAAAAAATAGTAAGGAACAAAAAGCACCTTATTACGAATACTCTTACCCTGAATTAAATATCCTGTGTAGGATAGCAAATAAAATAGGATCTGTAATATCAACACAATCCATAAAAATAAATTATGACTGTTATACCATAAAAGAACGATATTCATAGGCAATAAGAGTACCATTAAAAGAGGTGTTACAATCCATCGCATAAATTTATGGGATATAAATTGAAAAACGAGGATTGGATTTTTGAAAACATTGAAAAGCCATGGGTTCCGCGAAAGAACTTGAAAGCTTCCTGCGGCAATACGAATTTTTCTTTTCATCTCTTCGGTGACGTTTGCTGATCCATATTCCGAGGCTGCCGCTTTTGGCTCATAGGCAATTCTATATCCCTTTCCGGCAATTTTCAAGGTAATTAAAAAATCGTCGAGAATTGTATCATTGGGAACTGGTTCGTACAACTCTTTACGAATGGCAAAAAGTTCGCCCGCAGCTCCAACCGCTGTATATAAATTGCTGTCAATCTGTTTTATTAAACTTTCATATTTCCAATATAAACCTTCTCCAGCCGGAGCTGCCGTATCTTTAAGGTCGGAACAAACCCGCTTTTCGCCGGACACAGCACCAACGGAGTTGTCACTAAATTGGTTTGCAATATGAATTAATGAATCATTTTCCAATTGCGTATTCGCATCACAAAACACGATAATTGAGGTTGTAACTTCCACAACTGCTCTTTGCATAGCATGTACTTTTCCATTTCGTTCGGACGAGTGCATCAACTTAAATTGGGGATATTTTTTTACAATCTGAGGTGTATTGTCCGTTGATCCATCGGTTACCCACACCACGTTGAGCTTATCCGAAGGATACTCTAATTGCAGCGTATTTTTAATTTTATCCTCTACAAATTGCTCCTCATTGTAGGCTGTAATAAGCAGCGTGATTTCCGGCAATTCAGTATTCAACAATGGAGTTTTTTTAACAAATATTCGTTTTATAAATACTAATATTAGCCCAAGAATTGGATACAGAACGTATGGGTAAATAGCTATTATTAAAAGAATAGTAAAGATCGTAATACACATTGCTTTTATAACCTTTCTAAATTAACTTCGTAAAATTTCAACAATCCATTTATAATGACCTCATTATCAAACTGTTTCTCTATCAAAGCCCGCGCATTATTTCCTATGTTCTTACATTTCTCCGGACTCTTTAAAAGATCCACTATGGCATCTGCAAAATCGCGTTCTTTATCAGCCAACATCATGTGGGTGTGATTTACGACAGGAATACCTTCCGCCCCAATGCGCGTTGAAACTATTGGTTTTTGAAGTGCCATTGCCTCAACAAGTTTCACTCTCATTCCAGAGCCCGTCAATAATGGAGAAACCATTATATTATGTTTTAATGCAAATGCTTTTGCATCGTCCACTTGCCCATGAAATTGAATGTTCTTCTTATTTATTTTATGTTTAAATGAAACGGGAGCATTCCGTCCGGCGATATGAAACATAGCTTCTGGATATTCCTTAAGAATATTATTCCATATTTTGTCGACAAACCAAAGAATACCTTCTTGATTGGGACTCCAATCTAAGGAGCCAATAAAATAAATGGAGTTGTGATTTGTAAGCTCTAAATCTTGAGTAGGCAACATCTTGTCGATATCAACTCCAATAGGAGCAACATATACCGGGCTTTGATTCCCTATAAAATCTAAGATATATCCGTCGCGTTCGGTAATTGGTACCAACAGGTCAACTTTGGTCAACGATCGCTTTTCCATACGCTGCATACGCATAGACAAAACTCGATTATAAATTCGTTTTATTCCAGGAGTCTGATTTCTCACGGTTCGTTTCCAAATCTCTTGCTCAACATTGTGTGCTCGAAGTGCAATAAGCGCCTTTGAATTTTTCCGTATGGTTGTTATATAAGGGTATAAATATAGCCCTTCGAGTTGAATAATATCGTATGATTTTTCTTGTAATAAAGCCACCAACCTGCTTCTATATATATTTGATATAAAGCGTTTTGCATTGTACGGAATGGCCGAAAATATTAAATTATACAGCATTTCGGGTGGTTTTATTGCTGTATCGACATAACAGGTATTCCAATTAATTTTATTCTTTAAATTATCAGGAAGATCATCAATTTCGAAGGAGTGTTTGTAGGTATTCATTGCAAATACAGTTACACTATGCCCAACCTTCTCAAAACCTTCAATCATTGCTAGAGTTGCTATTGCACCACCATCGGTTGGGGGATATGGCATTTTGTTCGTCAGAATTAAAATATTCATACTATTCGTTTTTAATTGACAGCGTTAAATTTAATCCTATTTATGTTTAATTTTTCGTATTCGTTGTACTCGAAGCATTTTTGATATGAATCGAAATGGAAATAACAAAAATGCAATGTGCGTGTCGATATTTAAAATAACTCGATCTTTAAGTGCTCTTAATGTCAAATATATACCAATGGGGGTGAAAACAAGGGTTGAAATCCACATTCCAAACCAAAGTGTTACTTTGCTTTGTTCTGCAGCTTTTGTGCCTAACATGCCTATTACATAATACATTACAAAAAGGATAACACTCACAACCACCGGCATCCCTATTCCACCTTTACGAATTATAGCTCCCAATGGTGCTCCAATAAAGAAAAGGATTATGCACGCGAAAGAGAGCGTAAATTTCCGATGCCATTCAATACCATGCTTAATTTTCCAAATGGTGTGACTATTCAGCGATCGCTCTTCGCTTTGTAAATACGACTGTGTATTCCTAGCAAATGTTGTAGCTGTAGAAATAATATCATTTTTAGTTTGTAAACTGAAGGCATCGAATAAACTATCGATGGATAATGATTTATCGAACTGAAGGTTGTTGTTTGTATCTAAACTACTAGTTGTTAGCCTTCTAAAGTAGTTTGTTTTAGCAATATTTTGTTTGAAGTTTTCTTTTTGTTCTGAAATACGAATAGTCAATGTATCTATGGCAAATGACAGGTCTTTAATTCCCATCATCTGATAATGGTTTTTAAACAAACTTTCGTCGGATCGTTTTAACCCAAATCCAGTTAAATCGAACACCAACTTTTGTTTTTCAAACGTGTGCCGTCTAAGGGGATAACTTTTGCTATTTACTGCATTTTTATCAACTTCATCCTCATACATTGCACCGTTGTAGAGGTCTAAAATCATGTATTGATGCTCATTCACATAATACATTTCCCCTTTTTCAGCAACGGTAATACTGGTATTTCCTTTATTTTGCGTATGGTTATAAATCATTAAGCCATACAACATTTTAGTCTCTTTATCTTTTTTTTCGATTTTAATGGAGTAACCGGGCAAATCGTTATAAAAAACACCTTGTGGTATAATTATTTCCGGTGGTTTATTTTGGACATCATACAATAAACTCCGCATCTTCAAATTACTATAAGGTAAAATGTAGTTTGAAAAAAAGAAAGCAAAAAAAGATATTAATATTGCAACCACGATCAATGGTTGCATCATTCTTACTAAAGAAATGCCTGCTGATTTCATGGCCATAAGCTCATTGTGTTCGGCCAGATTTCCAAAAACCATTATGGAGGCAAGAAGAACCGCCAATGGAAGAGCCATTGGAACTAACGAAGAGCTTGCATAAAGCAATATTTCCAAAATAACACTTGCCGACAAGCCTTTACCAACCAGATCCTCAACGTATCGCCATAAAAACTGCATAAGCAACACAAACATCGATATTAAAAACGATGCCAGCAAAGGACCAATAAAATTTCGAATAACTAATTTGTGTAGTTTTTTCAAGGACAAAATCAATTAACTTACATTCCCTGCAAAATTAGCGATTTTTACTCCTATTCAAACTTTAGACTCAATTATTATGCACCAATAACGCGCTTTAACATGTTAACCTGTGTATCCCACAGTTCTTTCAAATCATCAAACCCAGCTTCATCCGTAAAATCGGTTACAATTAAAACAACATCGTGGGTTAGATCATCTTTCATTACTTTAAATTCGAAAAACTCTGATGCATAATACAAATCGGGATCAATCCACTGAAATCGAACACTTTGCATGTCTTTCACTCCCAATACTTTTGCCTTTTGTTCTTGAGTCGCCCAGCGAAAAGTAAAAACATCATCAACTAATGTTACATCATCGGCAAACCACTCCACTAATCCAATTGGAGTGCTTAATCGGGGAAAAAGTATATTCATCGATGAATTTATCGAGTACTCTAATATATATTGTTTTCTCATTACTAATTAGTTTAGTTGGAAAAATAAGTTTTAAAACTACTTCAACAGCATAATTATTTGATAATTGATATGATGAACAACATAAATATATCATTCAATATCGTACAATATACTCTTTTTTTTTTGATTCACATAATTTGATTTTTAAAAACAATTAAGCCATAACTCAGTTAAATTGCCTATATTTAGATTTAAAACAGTGTGTTTTTACAATATAAAAACAACAAAACATCGTATTCAACTTGTTACTGTTGAGTATTGCAAAATACTTCATAATAAATTACAAATAAATTAAAGTTTTTTCTATATTTGTCCCATGTAATATTGTAGATATGCCTGAAGAGAGCCCTAATAACAAACAAATAGCAGATGCGGATTTACGTATATTATATGAGAAATTGCTCGTCGAGAAATACAAACTGGAAGAGCAAGGCAGAATTATTCATCGACAAAATATAAAATCGAGAAATCGAACCATTGAGCTTTTTGGGAAAATGATTGACCTGAAAAAAGCTCAGAAAATAATCACACTCCAAAAACAAGAGTTGGAGAGGAAGAATATTGAAATAAACCAGCAGAAAAATGCGTTAGAGAGAACATTCCAAAAATTCCGACAAAGAACAATCGAGCTTTTTGGAAAAATGATCGACTTAAAAAAAGCCTATAATATAATACATGCCCAAAAAACAGAAATAGAAACACATCGAAAACTGTTGCATGAAACCAACGCGAGTAAAGATCGTTTTTTTAGTATTTTAGCCCATGATTTAAAAAATCCAATTGCCGGATTCTTAGGATTGACGGAAGTTATGGCCGAAAGTATGGCCGATTTATCCCCCGATGAACAACAACACTTTGCCGAACTTTTGCATAATTCGTCAAAACAACTATACAATTTACTAGAAAACCTATTGCAATGGGCTCGATCTCAAACCGGAGCACTAAAAATATCGCCAAAAAACACTGATTTAAAGCATATTGTCGACTCGGTTATTACACAATCGAGTATGAATGCCCGAATAAAAGAAATTAAATTCACAAAATCAATCCCTGACATTTCAGTTTTTGCTGACGAAAACACCCTAACAACTATATTTAGAAATATAATATCAAACGCAATAAAATTTTCACATAATAACAGCACCATTGATATATCAGTCACAGAGAATGAAAAGGTTGCTATAATAATTGTGACTGATCACGGAATAGGAATCTCCGTAGAAGACTTAGAAAAACTTTTTAAAATTGATCAAAACCCCACAAGAATTGGAACAGCAAAAGAGAAGGGAACTGGACTAGGTCTTATTTTATGTAAGGAATTTGCTGAACTCAATAAGGGAACTATAAAAGTTGAAAGCACGTTGGGCAAAGGGTCATCCTTTACCTTAACAATTCCTATAGCTAGAAAAAATATGGTTGAGTCATAAAGCAGAACATATCCCCCTTCCCGACTCAATATAAAACAACTCTACAATAATTATCAATGCAAAACATAATCTAAATATAAGAAAATGAATGTTAACATAGGCGACCGTGTCCGATTCCTAAATGATGTAGGAGGCGGAAAAGTCACGAAAATTCTTCCAAATAATAAAGTTATGATTCTGGACGAAACAGGTTTTGAAATACCAATACACGTCAAAGAATTAGTAGTAATAGAATCAACCGTCAAAAAAAAATCCACCGATCAAAAACAACCAACGGAAGCAAAAATTGAGGTTCCACAAAATGTAGTAGAGACCTTTTATCCAACTGGAAAATTAAAACAGGGTAACAATTTACCAAAAGCATACTTTGCATTTACCCCTAAAACACAAACTATTGTCGATTGCAACGAATTTGATATACATATAATTAACGAGTGCAATTATACGCTCTTTTTCAACCTTATTGAAAATAGCGCATTAACATCAAATGGTATTCTAGCCGATTCAATTGGGGCCAACACTACAAAATGGATTGCAACGGTAACAAAAAAAGAGCTGGCCTCTATTAATACATATATCTTACAAATTATTTTCTACACCCGTGGAAAATGTGCTGTAATTGAACCTTGGCACTGTGTTTTAGAAATTGATTCAAGTGTATTTGAACGAGACACCGCTTTCAAAACAACAAACTATTTTGAGAATAAAGCATTTATATATCGGTTAGCAGATAAAAATTCGGAAAACAAACGATTAGTAGAAGCCATAAATCAATTAACAAAAGAGAATAAAAATGAGCTGAACTCTAAAATTATTTTAGACACATCGCCAAAGAAGGTGGAAGTGAAAAAGGTGAAAAACGAAGCTCTACGTGAAATTGATTTACATATTCAAGTTTTGTTGGAAAGCACTTCAGGACTCACCCCAAAAGTGATTTTAGAGACACAAATGAACCATTTTGCAGCCGAAATGGAATCGGGAATAAAAGATCAGATAAAACGAATTGTTTTTATACATGGATTAGGAAATGGAACATTAAAAAACGAAATACGTAGAGCACTGGATAGATCATATAAACAATACAGTTACCACGATGCGTCATTTAAAGAGTATGGATTTGGGGCAACCATGGTAATTATTAACAAATAACACAACAGTAAGTCGTTCTGTCGCTTCGGAGAGAGACCGAAGAGGAAAGTCCGGGCAACAAAGGGCACCAAGTTTCCTAACAGGAAGATGTTCGCAAGGGCATAATCCCGCAGAAGAAAATAACCGCCACAATTCGTTGTGGTAAGGGTGAGAAGGTGTGGTAAAAGCACACCGGCAGTTGTGGCGACACAACTGGCCGTGCGGTTCTTGGGTTGAAAGACCATGTACATCGATGCTTGAGGGCGGCTCGTCCAATATCGAGGGGTAGGTCGATAGAACCATTGGGCAACCAATGGTCTAGATAAATGACAGAAAAATAACTTCGGTTATAAACAAGACCCGGCTTATAGACTCACTGTTGTGTTTTATATTATGGAGTATGTTTAAAAAAGTGGGTGGACAAAAAAACACCCATTTTTATTGAAATCCCACTCAAATCCCCTACTTTAGATCATATTTCTCAATAGTGGTAGCACTAAATACGAATTCGATATGAAAATTAAAAACATCCTCATTCCAACTAAATTAATATTCTTCAGCCTTTTTGTCGCCTTGTTTCTTACGGGATGCGATTATTTTTGGAAAGCGTTGATTTATCAAAAAGCGGAAATTCTGGACTATACCCTATTTCATAATCGTGTTGTGAAACACGGAACTCCCGAACCGTGGAAACTCCATGAAAAATACAATAGCTATACCCAACCTACCAATTTTAAAAGCTATCACGATAGTTTAGAAACGGTTGGTTATCTGGTTATTAAAGATTATCAAATTCTATTCGAAGAGTATGCACCAACCTGGACAGATACAACCATAAGCAACTCTTTTTCAATGGCAAAATCAATTGTTTCCATGCTTATTGGAATCTCCATTGACAAGGGTTTCATTGGCAGTGAAAATGACCTGGTTTTAAAATACATTCCCGAATTTGACAATGAACAGAATCGACGACTTAAAATTCAACACCTGTTAAATATGGCAAGTGGATTAAATTGGGACGAATCCTATGGAAATCCATGGTCAACCACCACCAAGGCATATTATGGAACAGAATTAGAAAAACAAATTTTAAGTCTGAAAGTAGTAGAAACTCTGGGCGAAAAATTCAGTTATAAAAGTGGAGATACCCAATTGCTCTCCCTGATTATTAGAAATGCTTCGGGCATTAGCACCTCGAAATTTATGGAAACCTATTTGTGGTCTAAAATTGGAGCGGAAACTGATCTATTATGGTCGCTAGATCGGGAAAATGGCATCGAAAAAGCATATTGCTGTATCAACAGTAATGTTCGCGATTTTGCACGAATTGGGCAACTGGTATTAAACAGAGGAAAATGGAACTCGGAGACCATACTTTCTGAACAATACATTGATAAAATGCTCACCCCTGCCACACATCTGATGGATGAATTTGGCAAACAAACCAATTATTATGGATATCAATGGTGGAATATTACGATTGACAACTTGAAAATTAATTACATGAGGGGTATCAATGGTCAATATGTATTTGTTATCCCCGAAAAGAACGTTGTAATTGTTAGATTGGGTCATCGTCGGAGCAAAGAAAGAATTGACAATATCCCAGCAGATATATACAAATGGGTTGAAAATGGTTTGGAAATTGTGAGTAAAGTTGAAAACTAAGCACCGTTAAACAATCGACCATCCATCGTTTATCAGCCATCAAATCTGTAATACACAGATAATCAATTGAATGTTGACATACTTAAGATTCAGCAACGATATTCTAATTCCATTATAAGAGCATTATCGTAAAGCAAAAAAGGTATATTAATAATGGATAAAGAGGCTTATTTTATCTTAACAATCTTATAGGGTTAATTTTACA
>JAQVXQ010000050.1 GCA_028709085.1 Salinivirgaceae bacterium
CTCAATGCCCATTGCTTTAAAAGTCCCCTTTGTTAGATCCAGAAATGTTCGTCCTATTCCTGTTCCAACGTTATAAATCCCACTGTTTTTACGTTTAACCATTAAGAGAAACATAATTTCGGAGAGGTCTTTTACATAAACAAAATCGCGAATTTGTCCTCCATCCGGATAATCGGGATTGTGCGATTTGAAAAGTCTCATCTTTCCGGTTTTTTGTATTTGATTGTACGCATGCAAAATGACCGATGCCATGCGATCTTTGTGGTATTCGTTGGGTCCATAAACGTTGAAGTATTTCAATCCGGCCCAAAAGAAGGGGGTCTCTTTTTGCTCTAATGCCCAGATATCGAAGTCGTTTTTTGAGCGTCCGTAGTCATTCAACGGTTTTAATTTGGGAATTATGGAGTGCTTATCGTCGTATCCGTGTTCCCCAAGTCCATATGTTGCAGCACTTGATGCGTAAACTAAGGGTATGCCAAATTGCACACACTTTTTCCATACCATTTTACTGTAGTTAAGGTTTAACTCGTCATACACTGATTTGGAAAATCCTGTGGTGGCTGATTTTGCTCCAATGTGAAACACAAATTCTACCCATTGGTTATTTTTATCCAACCAAGTTTCAAACACTGTTCTATCAACGCGCTCTGAAATTTGCTTGTTTTCAAGATTCAGATTTTTTTCTGGCGACGAAAAATCGTCAACCACTACAATATCTTTATATCCTTTTGAATTTAATTTCCCTACTAAATTGCTGCCAATAAATCCTGCAGCTCCTGTAACTACGATCATGATTTTTTGCTTTCTATTTTTAAGCTCTCGAGTTTTTCAGTTTGCCCTTAAGTGCTTCGAAAAACTGGAGTATTCGTTATCATTGTAAATCTTTTCTATTAAATATTTAGTTTTTTACGTTGAATTTGTGTCGGTATCCCATAACTACTACGTCATCAACTCGATCTAGTTCACCATGCCAATCGGAGAGTGTTTTATCCAAAATGTCGTGCTGTTCTTCCATTGGGTTTTTGTGAATCTCTAAAAGTAATTCGCGAAATTGTTTACTCATGAATTTACGTTTATTTGGACCACCAAATTGATCGACATATCCATCCGAGAAGGTGTAGATTGCATCGCCATCCATGAGTTCGATTTCGTTATTGGTAAATGGAATATTACCTTTAACATAGATTCCTATAGGCATTTTGTCTGCTTTGTAAACAACGGCTTCGTCGTCGCGAATTAATACCAATGGGTTGTTAGCTCCAGAAAATTGAAGTAAGTTGGTTTTAGGATCTACGATGTAGAGCGCAATGTCCATACCATCTTTGTTTTCACCGATTTTCCCTGTTTGGTGAAGCGATTGGATTATGTTTTCACGCAGTTGGAATAGTATCTCAGCTGCATTTAATGTTTTTTCCTGACCAATAATCTGGTTAAGAAACGATATTCCCATCATACTCATAAATCCGCCCGGAACACCATGACCTGTACAGTCGGCAACGGCGCAATACCGAAGTCCATCAATTTCTGCCATCCAGTAGAAGTCGCCACTTACAATGTCGCGTGGTAGATATAGTATAAAGTGTTCTCCAAACATTCGTTTTGCAACTTCGGGTGGGGGAAGAACCGCATTTTGGATCTTGCTTGCGTAGGTAATACTACTTTTAATATGTTCGTTTTGTAATACAATTTGTTCGCTTTGTTCTTCAATTTCCTCTTTTTGAGCAACAACCTCGGCGGTTCTTTCTGCCACAATACGCTCCAGTCGCTCTTTTTCCGCAATAAGTCGTCGAGTATAGATTTTCAAAATTAGAATGACGAGTCCTATAGCTAAAATAATATAAGCAATAATTGCATATACTGTTCTATACCAAGGCGGTAGTATATGGAACGAATATGTAGCTATTAAACTTTCAACGCCATAAACATTTTTTGCTTTTACATGGAATGTGTAATAGCCTTCGGAGAGGTTTGTAAAATTACTCTTCGATTCAGTTGTCCATGCCGACCAAGCATCTCTATAGCCTTCGAGTTTAGCACTGTATTGCGTTTTCCCAGTTTGTAAATACCAAAGAGCGGAATACTTGAAAACCATACTGTTATTGCGATAGTCTATTTCGGGTTGATTGTTTTCAGGTTGTTTAAGCTGAATTTTTAACTTTTCTCCATCATAATTGTAAAAAGTGCCTGCAAATACAGTACTGTCGCCAGCTGTTACTTCTCGTAATAGGATGTCGAAAGATTCTTTTTCCTCACTCTGTCTTGTGTAGGTTAACTTGTCGTTTAGGTTGTAAGAATATAAGGTGGTTGACGTTCCAATATACAAAATGGTGTCTTTCACGTAAAGTGCATCGGAGGTCGCATTGGGCATTGTCCTAAATGGCAGTCTGTTTGGAATCCATTTTCCTTCGTTGTTTTTTGTGATAATTTCAATGTACTTTTCCTCTTCTCCGGCTACAGAATAAGCATATCCGTTCGATGTTTCTAGTAATCGGTGTATGTGTTTGTTGTTCAGCGTGCTGTCGAAGATGCTTTGCAGGACAATACTGTCGCACTCTGAATAATAGGTGTAAAATCCGTTGTCGGTAGCAAAGTAGGCTTTGTTGTTGATGGTTTCAATAAAATGACCACAATAGCTTGGCATCCCTTTTTCATGGTTGAAAAATTGAGTTGTTGGATTCGTTTGTTTTCCTGGGTATAGTTTGTAGTTATAGTCTATATTGTTTAGATTCTCTAGTTTATAGATTCCATTTAGGTAGCTTCCTGCCCAAACAGTTCCATTATCATCTTCTGTTATCGACCGGATGTCTCGAAGACCGGATGTGTTTGGTCGATAATCTACTGCGTCTTTCTTCCATTGACCGTTGATGTAATCCATCCAGGTGAATCCTTCTTCAAGTCCTAAATATACCCGATTGGGTTTGGATTTTGATTGAAAAATTTTCTTCGTTAAAAGATTAGGAATGTGTTTTTCTGCAATATTTGCAAGAATTTGTCGGGCTTTATTCCCGTGTATTTCATAAATTCCTTCTAGTGCATGCGTTCCGGCTAGAAGAATCTCTTTTTTTGTGGCGGGGTCGGTAAAAACCGCTAATGTCCAAACGATTCCGGGTTTAATATCTTCAACGGGTTTAAAATAGAGAATTCCTAATTGATCGACTGCACTCACAAATAAACCAGACATCGTTGCAACATATAAGCGATTGTTGAATTCTAAAATATCAACAATCATTCCCACAAGACCGTTTCGTTCGTCAAATTTCTTGATGGGCGAGGAGAGATCCAAAGTAGCTATTCCATTGTTGAGTGTTAGCCACAAAAGTGGCTTTTCGTTTGTTTTAATCGACTCTTGATATAGAACGGTAACGCTTTCATCGTTTAAGCCATACTGTGTGTTCATTAAGTTAATAACTTCTCCATTGCGGTCGGCCTCTATAAAGCTACATTTTCCTCCTAATACATATCCGAAACCAAAATTTCCGTTGGAAAGGGTAATGCCATCGTATAAGTATCCTCCCTCTTCGTCTAAATATTTCGGAATTTCACCTTGCAGATACCATGGTGTAAAGCTATTCGTTTTTGTATTGAATAGGAAAAATTTACTGGTTGCCGTTGCAATTAAAATTATATTTTTATCGTACGGAAGCATGCTATAGATGCTTTCCCTGCTAAGAATTTGAGAATTAGGCACTTGCTCGACAGTGTCGCCCGCTATTTTATGTAATCCTTGTAAAAAAGAGCCCACATAAAATGTGTCGTCGATTAAAAAAGTTAGAAAATTAGCGGTGTTTTTTGTTAACCCCATATCTAGTGCATCCACAGAATCGCCATCGTAGAAGTATAAGTATTGACGTGTACAAAACACCACATTGCCCTCATGGACATGGATTTTAGAAATGTCAGCATTAAATTTGTGCAAGGCAGTAGAGTCTTTGAAGCGCGATCGGAAGGATTGAAATTCTAATTGTCCTATGGTGTTTGGAACCAATCTTCCAAAATCACCGGATGCTCCAACATATATAATTCCATTATCGCATACAGCGAGCGATCGTACCATGGTTTTATTAGGGATGGAGATTTTTCTCCAATTTGTTCCGTCAAACTCCATGATTCCTTCGGAGTTTTTGCCAATATAGAACAATCCACGATTGTCGCGTACAATCGACCAGTTTTGTTCTTCGCCGTCGTAGTCTGATGCAGTGTAATTTTTAATCTCAGGGTTTCCTGTTTTATTAATTTGACCAAATAAAAGGTTTATGAATAATAATAAAGCCCCTGTGAGATATATTCGTATCATTTTTTTACATCGTTGGTGTTTGTTGGACAAAAATACTAAAAATAAACAAGTAAAGTACGACTCCATTAATTAAAAATATAACATTACTTGATTCGGGAGTTTATTATAAGTGTGTGTTTCTATAAATTTATTTGTGTTTGATTATTAGTGGATTATATTGTGTTTTCATCTCTGTTTTAATGTGCATTTAACGCCAATTAATGGTTATATTTTACGCCCTTTCCAT
The DNA here is from genome assembly GCA_028709085.1 of Salinivirgaceae bacterium. GTDB lineage: Bacteria > Bacteroidota > Bacteroidia > Bacteroidales > Salinivirgaceae > JAAYQU01. The sequence goes on from JAQVXQ010000050.1 coordinate 4,521, forward strand.
TCTATCTTTCCAACGATTGTGTTGGCAAGAACCACGATGGTTAAAAAAGGATAACAAATGCCTAATGATAGAGTAGTTAAAAGATTAAACTTTTGTTTGTACATCTGGGATACCTTCGTAATAAATAGAATTTCAGCGATAAGTTTTATACTCCAAATATAAACAATCGTCTTCATATCTCCACAAAATATCGATGCAACAGCAGTTAATTGAACCATCCCAATAAACAGGGTTAGCAGTATTGAATATTTGTCGGAATAGTGTGCCGATTTGCCCGCCCAACGCGATCGTTGTGCGATCCATCCTTTTATGGTAGGCTCTGCTTTTGTGTATATAAATGATTCATGTTGAGTGTTGTATCCGATTTGTTGCTTTGTTTTTACTGCATATTGCAATCGGAATATATCATCGCCGGAGGCAATGTTTTCGTTTAAAGGTGCATTGAGGTATTTATGTCGAATTCCCATATTTGCTCCGTTGCATAAAACCGGTGTTTTTAGTGATATTAGAGCATGTCCTATACCTATTAAATGAGCAATTTCAACGGCTTGTATTTTCTCAATAAAAGTTTTCGGATTTTGAATAAAGACAGCTCCCGAATTAAAATCCAATTGTTCGGCAACCATGAACGACACTTGGCTGGCAATCCAATCTTTGTCAAACCTACAATCGGCATCCGTAAATAAAACTAAATTGCCCGTTGCAAATTGTGAAGCGTAGTTAATTGCATTTTTCTTCCCATGCAGCGTGTCGGGGAGTGACAAAATCAAGAAGCGAGAGGCGTTAATCGTCAGTGATTTAACTGTTTGGAGGCTGTCGTCGGTTGAATGATCGTTAACGATTATAAACTGGCAATTGTGGTGCGATTGTTTTCCTAATGAGGATATAAGGTTTTTTATGTTTCCTTGTTCGTCCCTAAATGCAATAATTACAGTAACAAGTTCATCGTTGCGTTTCGTTGTTTCGTTGTTCGATGATTTTAGCTTTAATGTTAGTAAAATCATAAGTGCCATATATAAGACCATAATGACAATGAATATGGTCTCAACAATGAGGACAAATTGTATCATGCTAATTATTTAGAGTTGCAAATCAAAAGTAATGGAAATTTCGATATAATTGATCTCGTACGCTTCGGGATCTCTGTTTTTAATAAATCAAATATTCCTTGTAATTAGAATCTGCAATCCGCTTCTGAAACGTTAAATTTCAGTTAAACAAAGTCGTAGATTTAGAATTTTCAGCTAACTTGCCAACAAATTTTAACACTATGCGTCGGATTATCATTGTTTTTGCATTTTTCGCCCAACTCTTTGCTGCTAATGCCCAGTTAAATGTTGCTTATTACATAGGGATAGGACGATATAATTTATATAAAGAACATTATGCCAGTGCTATTGCTCGATTTACAGCGGTTATTGATAGTAAACCACAATTGAATGAAGCGTGGCATTTGCGTGGCATAGCAAAGTATAATCTAAGCGACTTTAGGGGGGCAATGGAAGATTTCACGAAAGCAATCGAGATTAATCCATTTTATTCCGATGCTTATCACTATCGTGGGTTGACCCATGAACAGCTTGGGGATTTTAAAAATGCGAAAAATGATTTGTTGGCGGCTATTGAGTTAAATCCAACAAATAATAGGATCCATTCCGCCTTAGGTATTGTGCACATTATGCATGAAGAGTATAAGGAAGCACTCAATTATTTCAACGAGTCATTAAAACTCGATAAAGCTTCTCCCGACTCCTATTTTAACCGTGCTATTTGTTATATACAGCAAGGTGACACCATTTCAGCCATTCAGGATTTGAAAACAGGCATCCGATTGGATCCATTCTCAGCCGAAGCTCTTCGACGATTAGCTGTAATTCAATACGATCAAGGCAATTTCAAAGAGTCCATTGAAAATTTGAATCAAGCTCTTTCGCTGGACGAAGGAAATACATTAATTCTGTTTCAACGTGCTATAAATTACTATCAATTAAAGATGTATGATGAAACACTCAGCGATTTGGAGACCGTTATTAAATTGGATTCCACCAATGCACTTGTGTTTTACAATCGAGCCGTTATTTACGCGGATATGGGACGATATAACGATGCCATTAAAGATTACAGCAACGCCATAGAAGTTAACCCCGACAATATATTAACATACTATAATCGGGCAGGAGCGCGGATTGAGTTGAAGGATTACCGTGGGGCATTGAATGATTATAACAAAGCCATCGAGATTTTTCCCGATTTTGCTACGGCTTATTTGAATCGGAGCATTGTGAAAAATATGTTGGGAGATCAAAAAGGCGCTTATCTCGATCGAAATAAAGCGGAGAGTTTAGTTACAAAGCATAGCGTTGATTTATCCGACTCTTCCGAATTTGCACAATTGCGAGATACTTCGTTCAATTTAAAGCAGTTGCTGGATTTTAACAGCGAATTTAGCAACAGTTTTACACGTGGTCGTCTGCAGAACAAAACGGTTGATATCAAATTACAATCGCAATATTTTATCCAAGTAGCTAATAATGCCCCATTGGAGGGATTGCCATTTATAAGTTCGTTGTTTACCTATAATCAGGAAAAAGCCAATGGCGTAAATGTCTATCCTGTTGTTGAATCAAAGGAATTTCATGCCCTGCAAGCGATCGATATTGACTCGCTGAGTAATGCCGAACAATTTGTAATTCAGCAGGTTATGGAAGAGGCAAAACAGTCAAATTACAATAATGCACTTGAGATTTTGCGCAATTCATTGGAGAAATTTACTACTCAATGGCTCTATTATTTTATCGAAGGAACCATCGAAGCATCAATGACCGAATATATTCACTCCATGGCAGAAATTACAAATGCCGTAAAACTGGTTGAAGGGGGGAATAAATATGGTTCCGATGGTGGAAATCTTTCTTTAATCGACTATTCAAGAGCCGAGCGTGGGTTTACAAATTCCATTGAGGTGAATCCCAACTTCTCATTGTCGTGGTACAATAGAGCGAATGTGTTGGTTCAAGGACAACGTTACCGGGAAGCCATTGACGATTACTCTAAGGCTATCTCCATTGACGAGAACCTGCCACAGGCTTATTTTAATCGTGGACTGACCCTTATTTTCATGAAAGAGTTGGAACGCGGTTGCCTTGATATTAGTAAAGCTGGACAACTAGGTATTGTTGATGCCTATAATGTTATTAAGCGATATTGCGAAAAGAAAAAACCATAATTCATGATTGGTCAAGAAGTAGTTTATCGATATTTGAAATCGTTGGATATCTCTTTTGAGTATTACGAGCATCCGCCAATTCCAACAATCGAGGATGCTAAAATTCATAAATGGTGGATTGATGCCGTATTTTGTAAAAATCTATTTTTCCGAAATCATAAAGGAAATAGACACTATTTGGTCATTGTGCATCACGATTCGGAGTTGAAAATTGCAGATCTTGAGCAGAAATTACGACAAGGAAAACTCTCTTTTGCCTCCGAAAAGCGAATGGAGAAATATCTAGGATTAAAACCGGGCTCAGTTTCTCCCTTTGGATTGCTCAACGATATAGATCATCATGTTCATCTATTCTTTGATCCCAAATTAAAAGAGGCAACAAAACTTAGTTTTCATCCCAACGACAACCGGGCAACCTTGGTTCTGAAAAATGCCGATTTCTGGGCATATCTCAATTCGTTACCCAACACATGGGAGTTTTTGGACGATTAAAACCGATTCGTCAGCTCTGATTCTAAGATTATTTAATTTTCATCCCTCAGGTTTCTTGATTTGAGATTAATACTCTATTTTTGTTCAAGTTACAACGAGTGATGTAACCCCTAATTTTGATATCCAAAAATATGTTTCTATTTAAGAATCCCAATCTATTATGGTTATTGTTTTTGATGGCAATTCCATTACTAATTCATTTAATAAATCTGCATCGCCATAAAATTATCTATTTCAGTCAAACTTCATTTCTAAAAAGGCTTGAAAAGGAGAGTCGCCGAACTCGAAAATTAAATAAGTTACTATTGTTAATTCTCCGAATGGCAGCCATTGGCTTTTTAGTTGTCGGCTTTGCACATCCTTATTTTGGCGACGATAGCAAAGGTGGCGTAAACGACCCAAACTCTTCCGTCGTCATATTTATTGATAACTCCTATAGTATGCAATCCGAAAACAGCAGCGGAAACTTGCTTGAACAAGCTAAGCTGTTGGCTATAAATCGAATAGCGTCGTTTGTGGAGACAACACCCGTTAAAATAGTGTCGCATAATGGAATTGTAGCCGACAGAATCAGTCCACGACAAGTAGCTAATTTAATGAGTAAAATTGAATATTCATCAACAAATATCTCCGCCGAGTCATTAAATGAGCTATTTAAAAATACCGGAAACATTCATAATTCACAAATATGGTTAATTTCCGACATGCATGAATCCTATTGGAAACCGTTTTTCGAAATTGCAGATTCGTCTTTAATCATTGTTCCCATTCAAATTGATTCCGAAGTTCCGGAAAATATATCCATCGACACGGTCTGGTTCGACTCACCTTATAGAAATGCTGGCATCGTTCAAAATATGTCTGTGCGGTTGAGTAATCGTGGAAAATCCTATCGTTCAAATACTCCAGTTCGGCTCTATTTGAATGACACTTTGATAAGCGTCAAAACCGTTGACATTAAAGAGGGGGAAAGTGAAACGCTGGTTTTCAATTATTCCGTCGATACTCGTGGTTGGTTGCATGGGAAACTAGAGATTGACGACTTTCCCATAACCTTTGATAATTTCTATTATTTTACCTACTATATTCATCTCAATCGTACGGTTTTATTCATTGGCGAAGAGGAGTTTTACTCTCCGTTAACTCGACTTTATCGGCTCTCTGGAAATATTTCCTCTAAATGTGTGCAACCTCAATTTGTTACAACACCTATGTTGGATTCAGCATCGTGTGTTTTTGTTAAAGAAATTGAGAAGTTGCCTACAACGACATTGAATTATCTGTTGCATCGAGTGGAGCAAGGGTTCAATGTTATCGTTTTCGCCGATCAGGCAAACGATGTTAATCAGGAGGGACAAATTTTATCGCAACTTGGCTTTAGTCCGCTTTCAAATCTAGTTCGTGGTTTGCAGACAATAAGTACCGTTAATTTAACACACTATTTGTTCAAAAGCGCGATCTTACGGATCGAAAAAGATACGAAAATGCCTCAGATTGAATCAATTCGAAAACCAAGCCGTCTTCAAGATGGAAATGTTGTTCTTCTGGAAACAGACTTGAATAATCCGGCATTGCTTTGTCACCGAAAGGGAAGTGGATTGTCGTATCTGTTTACTACCAATGTAATAGAAGATGTTAATTTTAACAAACATCCGCTTTTCGTTCCGCTGTTTATTAATTTGGTGCAGTTTAGTAGTGGGAGTGTAGCGTCTGTTTTTACAATAACACGGAACCTGTGTTTCGATTTCCCGATAGCAAAATGGGACGAAAACACCCTGCCCGTGTTCAAGAAAAATGACACCAACGAAGAGTTTATTCCCAACTTTCAATACAATAATTTAAACTTGAATATTTGTTTGCACAACGAGGTTCAAAAGTCGGGGGTGTGGCATTTGAGTTCAAAAGATAAGGAACTGGGGATTGTTGGTTTAAATGTATCGCGACAGGAGTCTTTGGAGATGTCGGAGGAGAACAGAGTAGAGTTTTCGTCTGCTTGGAATATAAATAAGACCGATGAGTTTGAGAATCAAAATCAAGAGGCCTCTTTTCCGAGTTTATGGCAAGTTTTTATTTTGCTTGCGTTTTTTATGTTTGCGCTCGAAATGTTACTATTGAGTCGAAAAAAAGAGACTGCCTAAAATAAATTTTTCAGACAGTCTCCATATCAGTATTAAATGTGTTTTATTGGCAACCGCCATCACTACAATCGCCGCCACTACAACCACTGCAACCCCCTTGTGGGTTAAACGCAGCTAGGTCTTCTTCATCGGGTTGTTTTACGTCAACCACAGTTCCCGAAAAGTGAAGTTGTTTTCCAGCCATTGGATGGTTGAAATCCATTTTCACAATTGTGTCAGCAACTTCTTGAACGATTCCGTTTAAACGATTTCCGTTCGAATCCATCATTGGAATTGCGTTTCCTACTTTTACTAAATCGTAGTTTACTTTTCCTTCGGCTTCAAAAACGGTAAGTGGTACATCGATGATTGCATCTTTCGTGTACTCTCCATATGCTTCAGTTGCTCCCAATGTAAATTCAAAACTATCTCCGGTTTTTTTTCCGTCTAAGTTGCTTTCAAATCTAGGCAAAAGCATTCCTTTTCCAAAAAGGAATTTCAAAGGATTTTCTTCGTTAATAGTCTCAATAACTTCACCTTGAGCATTGTCTGACTTTAGTTGATAGACAACTGATACTAATTTGTCGTTTTCAATAATCATAATAAATCTGTGGGTTTTACATTTTTCTATTTAATAAAAAGAGCTCCCAGTACAGAAGCTCTATCTCGTGATTTCGTTTTTAATTACCCCAAGTATGCTTTAAGTAGTTTGCTTCTAGAGGTGTGTCGCAATCTTCTAATTGCTTTTTCTTTAATCTGACGAACTCGTTCTCTAGTTAGTCCAAAACGTTCTCCAACTTCTTCAAGCGTCATTTCTTGACACGAGATTCCAAAGTGAAGTTTAATAATATCGCGTTCGCGTTCGGTTAACGTTGCCAAGGCGCGGTCAATTTCTTTACATAACGATTCGTTCATTAGCAAACCATCTGCGTTTGGGCTGTCTGAATTTTCAAGTACGTCAAGCAGACTATTGTCTTCTCCTTCAACAAAAGGAGCGTCAACAGAAATATGTCGTCCTGACACACGCAATGTATCGGCTACTTTTTCTTTCGGAATTTCGAGAATAATCGCTAATTCTTCAGATGTAGGAGTTCGCTCGTTTTCTTGTTCAAATTTTGAATAGGCTTTGTTAATCTTATTTAACGAACCAACCTGATTCAAAGGAAGTCGTACAATCCGTGATTGCTCGGCTAAAGCTTGCAGTATCGATTGTCTAATCCACCATACGGCATAAGAGATAAATTTAAATCCGCGAGTTTCGTCAAATTTCTCGGCAGCTTTAATTAATCCTAAATTCCCCTCATTAATTAAGTCAGGAAGACTCAACCCTTGGTTTTGATATTGTTTCGCAACGGAAACCACAAAACGTAAATTCGCACGGGTCAATTTCTCTAGAGCTAATCGGTCTCCTTTATGGATTCGTTGCGCCAATTCGACCTCTTCCTCAACAGTAATTAAATCCTCTTTCCCAATCTCTTGCAAGTATTTGTCTAGAGATGCGCTCTCGCGATTTGTAATCGATTTTGTAATCTTTAGTTGTCTCATATCTGTTTTTGCTGTGTATCTGAAATAATAATGCAAATTTATGCAATTATGCCATTTAAGTCAATATGGCGACAAGAATGTAAAAAGCAACAAGTGTATTTGTTACGCTATTTTTGTATAATTGTTTCAATTTTGTGAAATTTTAGGAACTAAATAATCAGAGGTGTTAGAACTACCGTCGTTATTGTTCTTATAATATGGTTATGTAATCTGTTTAAAGTGCTGAAAAGTTGTAATAGTCTCTGTGGTCAGCCCTATTATAGTTGGCTGATTTAGGACTCGCAATACATCAAATACTGTACCATTTGAGTGAGACATTTTCACTAAGTGGGTTGTAATGATTGTTTTAATCTTCTGTGACAGAATTGAAGTTATGCTTCACGTTCTTGTTTTGTTGTCAGATTGTGAAGGGTTTTGAGGGAAATGAAAATAATAATTTATGATTAGTTAAGAGTGATTGGTGTGTTTTGATTCAATACCTCTACATTTTTACAACAAAAAACCGTGCGATATCATCGCACGGTTTTTTTTATTTAATATAATTGGTTTAAACTAAACCAAGATCACACATTGCATTGGCAACTTTCATAAATCCGGCAATGTTTGCTCCATTAACATAGTTAATGTACCCATCAGCACCAGTTCCATGATCAACACAAGCGGTATGGATGTTTTCCATAATTTGCTTAAGTTTAACATCAACCTCTTCGCCTGTCCAGCTTATTTTCTGACTGTTTTGAGACATCTCAAGGCCTGAAGTTGCAACACCACCAGCATTAACAGCTTTTCCAGGGGCGAAGTTAATTTTATTTTTAATAAAAGCTCCTATTGCTTCAGGAGTACAACCCATATTTGAAACTTCAGCTACGGTGCTAACGCCATTTTTAATAAGTGTAGCAGCATCGTCGCCATTAAGTTCGTTTTGGATAGCACAAGGCATAGCAATATCAACTTTTACTTCCCAAGGTTTCTTACCAGCAACAAATTTAGAACCAGGGAATTTCTTAGCATAAGGAGCTACGATATCTTGGTTAGAGGTGCGAAGTTCTACCATATAATCGATTTTCTCACCGCTAACACCTGCTTCATCATAGATATATCCATCTGGGCCTGAAATAGCAACAACTTTACCGCCTAGTTCAGTGGCTTTAAGGGCAGCACCCCAAGCTACGTTACCGAAACCAGAAATAGCAATCGTTTTGCCTTTGATGCTCGATTTACGAGCTTTCAGCATGTGGTCAAGGAAGTAAACAGCACCAAAACCAGTAGCTTCAGGACGGATTAACGATCCACCCCAGTTCAACCCTTTTCCGGTGAATACACCAGTGTGGTTGCCAGCAAGTTTCTTGTACATTCCGTACATGTAACCAACTTCACGTGCTCCAACACCAATGTCTCCAGCAGGAACGTCAGTTTCTGCACCAATGTGTTTCCAAAGTTCAAGCATGAATGCTTGACAGAAACGCATAATCTCATTGTTGCTACGTCCTTTTGGGTTGAAATCAGAACCACCTTTTCCTCCACCCATAGGTAGAGTAGTTAAAGCGTTTTTGAATGTTTGCTCAAATCCTAAAAATTTAAGCGACGAAAGAGTTACACTTGGATGGAAACGAATTCCTCCTTTGTATGGCCCGATTGAACCGTTAAATTGTACGCGGTAGCCAATGTTTACATGAATATTACCTTCATCGTCTGCCCAAGATATCTTAAACGTGAAAACTCGATCAGGTTCAACCATACGCTCAATAATTTTGTGCGCTTCGAATTTTGGGTTTTTGTTATAAACATCTTGAACTGACTCAAGAACCTCGTGAACTGCTTGTAGAAATTCACTTTCACCTGGATGTCTCTTTTCCAGATCGGTCATAATTTTTTTTACATCCATATTGAATAAATTTATAAATTAGTAGTTTTTTTTTGGCAACCAACGTTTTCAATTGGCTATACAAATTAAGAGGTTTAAAATTGATTTTACAACAAAAACGTTGCTAATTATTTATAAATGCTGTTGTTGTTCAGCATATCTATTTTTTTAACATTTAATCCTCTTCATAAAAGCCTGGTTTTAAAATAATACCAAGGTTTCTCTTCGCTTCAATTTTTATTTTAATGGGGGTTTCAAATTGTACATGCCTTATAAATTCGGATTCATATATTGCTGGTTGTGCATTCAAAAACTCAGTGTCATAAAATCCGTCATCATTATACGGATTTATGGTGAAATATCCAACTTTAAAGGATGTTAAATTTTGAAAAAAATGAGTTCCTTGGCTTGGATCTATTCTGAAGTTTTTTAATCCGGACTCAACAATTAAGCGTGCTTGTGAAATTTGCGCCCATTTTACGGGTATTCCTAACCACGAATCGGAGGATCCCCATCTTCCAGGGCCAATTAGAATGTAGTTTGTGTCCAATTCTTTAAATGTTGAGTTTATTTTATCCACCTCTTCGGCAATTTGTTTTGTGTTGGCCGGATTGAACGAATCGGGTTTTACATAAACAATGTCGCATATATGATCAATTATCCCATTTCCCAATGCTTTGTAGGATGCCATAATGCATTTTTCATGATCAATTTCGCCAATGTTAAATGTTAAGCGATCCGTTTCGGCAACTATTGGTCTGATTTGTAGGAAACTAAATATTTTTGGGGTGTCTGGCGGTGTTTCCATATTCACGGCAAATTCAATTTCCACTGGATTGTTCATCTCTTTTTGACCTATTTGCAAGAGATTTTCCAGGATTTCTGCCAACGGAAATGTATTGTATTTTAGGATATTGGCGAATGTAATTAATTTCTTCCCATCTCCGTACGCTCCATCTCTAATCATATTGTCCTGATGATCGTAAATGGAACATATTTGATCGATGCTTCCATCAATGTCAGCTTCTGAAATATCATGTTCCCCTATATTTACCCCATCGTCGGTACTTACCTTAAATGCATTTGGGTCAAGGTTTACGGCGTAGAATTTACGTTGTGTGTCGGATAAGGTTAATTCCAATGTTGATAATTGGAGTGTTTTTTTAGGATATTTTGGTGAAAATCGCAATACTTTTCCGCCCTCTACTATTATTTTCCCCAATCCTAAACCAACGCTAGCAATTCCGTCTTCCGGTTTTTCAGGGTCAATGGGGTAAAAGTTAATTGAACGTGCAACCCCTGAAAAGGTGGGGTAAAATCGTCCATTGTGACTATTCCCAGTTACCTCTTGCAATACGATGGCCATTTTTTCTTCGTCAATAACATTCAATGTTGCCGACATATATGCTTTGCTCGACTGGTAATAAACAGAGGCATAGACGCTTTTAATGGCACATTTTACCATTTGTGCCATTTTGTTTCTGTCGGTAGTATAGGGAATCATGTAGGTCGAATAGATGCCCGCAAAGGGTTCATAATGACTATCTTCTAGTAAACTTGACGAGCGAACTGCAATTGGACTGTCAACACTATCTATAAAGTTTGAGATTGTGTCGTCCACCCATGTTGGTAAAACAGCCCGTGTGAATTTCTCCAGTATTTCATTATCCGTAGCATCGGAAATGGCATATTCGTAAAGGTGATTGTTTTCCATAAATTGATCGAAAATGTCGGTGCAAAGTACAAATGTGTGTGGGATAGTTACAACAATGTCTTTGTACTTATAGAATACGCCATGTTTTTTAATGACGTTATCAATAAATGCCAATCCTCTTGCCTTTCCTCCTAAGGAGCCTTCTCCAACACGCACAAAAACGGAATAATCGTCCAGGGTATCTCCGGTATAATTTGTAATTACGCCTCGTCCTCTATTGAGGCTGTATTTTGAAATTTCGTTGTAAACATATTCCCGAACTTGGTCTATTGTATTGAAATCAGAGGCTTTTGCCTTTACAAGTATTTCTGAAAGTGAGAATATAGCTCTAGCTCTTAGCCATTTACTTAAATCATTTCTTTGAATATGGAGTTTTAGCGACTCTTCGGGAACAAGTAAGATTTGTTGTTGAAAGGCGGCAAGATTTGCAGCCCTTCCAACTTCTTCGCCGGCTTGATTTCGGAATATAAAATCGCCAAATGCAAGATTTTCAAACACATAATTTCGAAGTTCAATGGAGAGTTTCTTAGAGTTTTTATTTAAAAAACCCACATTCATTTCGTCTGCTCTTGTTTTGTTATCGATTTCAGAGGATTGCAGTAATATGGACATGTATGGGTCATGTTTTTGCACATGTTCAGTCAAACGAAATCCGGCATATGGATCTTTTTCACCATTTCGCGGATATCGAATATCTGAGATAATTCCCAGTATATTATCTTTATACTTGTCGTAAATCTCAATGGCTTCTTCGTATGTTGTGGCTAGTAGAACTTTGGGCCGTCCTCGTTTACGGAGCATTTGTTGGAAATCGTTGGCTCCTTCAAGCATAAACCGCTGTGATTGATTCAATATTGTTTTAAATAAATTGGGTAAATAAGACGAGTAGAATCGAATGCTGTCTTCGACCAATAGAACGGCCTGAACGCCGACATTTAATATGTCATCTTCGGCATTCATCTTATCTTCAATAAGTTTTATTATGGCTGTTAGAAGATCCGTATTCCCTAACCAACAAAAAACGTAGTCGATGGCAGATAAATCCTCTTTACTTAGTTTCAATCGCACTTCTCGTGAGAATGGGGTAAGAACAACTATGGGGATATTTGTTTGTACATCTCGGATTTTTTTTGCGAGTTGAAAGGCATCCATTTTCTGTACGCTTAGCATCGTAATAACAAGATCAATTTTGTCGGTTTCTAATATGCTAAACGCTTTTTCGGCACTATTTGCCAAAATAAAAACGGGTGGGTAATGTAGATTTAAAGTGTAATATTCTGCGAATATTTGTTCGTCAATTCGTCCGTCCTCTTCCAACATAAATTGATCGTAATAACTACAAATCAAAAGAACTTTATAGATTCTTTTTTGCATTAACTGTTTAAATGCAGTTTCACGATCGTAGTATCTGCGGGATTCTAAATAATCTTTATAAAGTGAACGTCTCATTTATTTTATGTTTTATTGGATAGGTGTATTGCGAAATTATGACTATTTTTTGGAATATCGAATATTAAATTTCACATTGTGCTTTTTTTATTTAACTTAAATGATTGCATATTAGTGAATTATATTGTGAAATGTATTTGATTGGACTTTTCAAAAACAACATTGATTTCTATTTTTGTTTTGATTGATAGAAAGGAAACAAAATTGAGCCCGTTGTGTTTTAACCACGATCATAAAAGAAAGTTTAAAGATTTCAATGGCTTTAAGGTTCTAATCGCAAAAATAATGTTAATTTTATTCATTAAAATAAAGATATTTAGCAAGTGTTAAAACGTTATAGTATTTTTTTCATTGTTTTTTCGATCATCAGCAACCTTGTTGGTCGTGATATTACTCACCGTGGATTGCCATTTGTAAAGCATTATAAAAAGGTTGATTTTGAGGTGGCTGTACAAAATTGGGCAATTGCTCAAGCCCCCGATGGGTTGATGTATTTTGGCAATAATGATGGATTGCTTGAATTCGATGGTAGATCATGGAGAATCTACAGTGTTCCCAATCACTCGTCTATCAGAGCAATTCACATCGACTCTTTAGGGAGGATTTATGTGGGGGCGGTGGATGAATTTGGATATTTTGAACGAAATCAATTTGGCAATCTTGAATATACTAGCCTCTCTCTAGATATTGAGGGAGTTCATATTCATTCTGTTTGGAAAATAATTTCTCAGGGGGATGCCAAATATTTTATTACAGGTCGAAAACATATTTTTAAGTATAAAGATGGTGTTGTAAAACAAATCCATGTAGATCCGATTTTTACAGAGTTTCGAGGGTTTTTAGTAAAAGGACAGTTCTATATTTTTGATCATCGTAAAGGGTTATGTATTATTGAAAATGATACCATATATCAATATCATTCCGAAATGTTTGATAATCCTGTAGCAGTCTATTCTATTTTGCCCCTCGAAGAAAATAAACTATTAATAGGATCAAGAGCCGCTGGTTTGTTTACGGTTGATTTAAACGACTTAGTCCCAAAAGCGGTTGGTCATGACAATGTTGTGCATGATAAAATGAAAATTCCCATTGCAAATCATTCAATACAGAATGGCACATCTATCTATTATCGTTTTGAAACAATTTTGAATTCAGAACTCGTAGAAAAAGAGTTGTATTATGGAACCACGTTACTCAATGGCGAAATAGCGTATTCAACTTTAAAAGGAGGAGTCTATCTTATGACTCAAGAAGGAGAGTTTATTGATCGTTATTCGCTCAATGAAGGGCTGATCGATAATAGCGTTTTTACTCTTTTTGAAGATATGGAGCGTAATTTATGGCTCACATCAGAGAAAGGGATTTCAGTTATGGAACCCCAAAATGGATATCGAATTTTTAATACGGACAACGGTATTGATGGGAATATTTTATCACTACTCTCCATTGACAATTCAATGTATGTAGGGACTACATCAGGATTATATGTTGTGAATAATCAAAGTAGTTTTAATGTTGATAAAGTACACCAAGTTTCAACAGTTACAAAAGAATTTATTTATGTGTTATCATTAACTCGGATTTTAATTCCCGAATATACTGGTTTGTTATTTAGCTCATTAAGGAACATACATGTTTACAATAAAAATAAAAGGGAGGTTTTTACAATACATAAACAATATGGAACTTATGGCATAGATTATTATCCGCTGGATAGTTCCTATCTCTTTTTAGGTCATAACGAAGGAATCGATATTTTAAGAAAGAAAAAAGGGAAATTGGAATTTGAGAAAGTGAATCAGGGCATAGGTTTTAAAGAGAATGTTCTCGGAATGTTCTTTAATAAAAATGGAAGTTTGTTTGTCACATCTCCGTATTCTGGATTGTATGTAGTTGATTTTCCCGAATTAGGCAAATTTGATAATCCCAACATTGTACTTTATGATACTGAAAATGGTCTGCCACGCAATGATAAAAATGGATGGGAATTGATTAACGATACAATTATAGTACGAACATCCAACGGTATTTATTATCCTGAAAAACAGAGTGCCATAGGGACCAAAGACCTTCAATTTAAACCGGTTCAAAATATTAATAATCAGTTGAAAGGCAAAGAACTTGAAGTTACTAAAGTGAAAAGAAACAGTGATGGCAACTTATGGATTGGAACCAGTAAGGGGATTGTTTATTATGAAAGAAATTCCGGGAGAATTATAAAACAACCCTATTATAGAATTAGTAATTCAGAGGTTAGCACAATGTGTCTCGATTTAAACAACCGTATATGGGTTGCTTGTATGGAAAACTTATATTGCTTCGATTCAAAAGCAGTTGGTGAGCGCACAGGAGAACCTGGTTTGCATTTCCGTGAGGTTGTTGTCGGACAAGATTCAATACTTCCAATTTACAAAAAAACATTACCCACTAATTTGGCTCTTGGGGAGTTTGATTTTAATTGTAATGCCATCGATGTAAGGGTTGCTTATCCATCGTATTCAAACTCAGATAACATCTTATTCTCTTATTATTTGGAAGGGTTAGATCGTAAATGGTCAATCTGGAAAAAAAACGATCATTTTACAATTTCCTATTTGCCAGTTGGAAAATAC
>JAQVXQ010000051.1 GCA_028709085.1 Salinivirgaceae bacterium
TGCTATTTTTTACCGATCTCTCGCACCTAACGGCGCGGAAATAAGCAAAATGAGAATAACTAAGAACATCTGAAAATGAAAACCATTGGTCGTTGCCCCGTATGGGCAAAATGTCGGTAAAAA
This sequence comes from Salinivirgaceae bacterium, assembly GCA_028709085.1. Lineage (GTDB taxonomy): Bacteria > Bacteroidota > Bacteroidia > Bacteroidales > Salinivirgaceae > JAAYQU01. Next base: position 124 of record JAQVXQ010000051.1, read on the forward strand.
GATGTGTGTTGCCCCGTATGGGGCAAAATGTCGGTAAAAAGACGATGCTTCGGTAAGATAGTTCCGCCCCCATCGGGGCGGTCGGTTTGTGCATCGGTGTTGCTTTTTACCGATCTCTCGCACCTAACGGCGCGGAAGGTTTTGGTATTTGCGATGTTTTTTTTACCGATATTCGGCTTCTAACGGCGCGAAAGTCAGAAAAAAACCATCTTTATTGGATCAATAACCCACCTCATTCTCTGTTTCTTTCAGTTTCTTCGCCATACATAGTGTCATTGAGCAAACGAATGGTTTTCTTTGTCAATAATTAAATCAGGATTATTTTATGAGTAACTTTTTCCCAAATCAAAGATATACCAGCGAAGGCGAACCTGAACTGGGTGTCGGAATTCTCACGGAAACCAGCAAAGGGCGGGTACAGATACATTTCCCGGTGTCGGATGTTACTCGGCTCTACGCCATGGAAAGTGCTCCCTTGCGCCGTGTTGTTTTTAAGCCGGGCGATACCATAATTAACATCAATAATCAGTCGATGTTGATTGAACGGGTTAAACAAGAGGGCGAGCTTTACACCTATTATGGACAGGGCAGAAGTGTTTCGGAAGCAGACCTTGGCGATGTTACAGTCAATTTTGGTGTTGACGAACGGCTTTATATGGGCGATGTTGATACGCCTGAACTCTTTACTTTACGTAGGGAAACACTGGAATTTGATCATCAACGGCGCATCTCGGCTGTAAAAGGTTTTGTGGGCGGACGAATCGATCTAATTCCACACCAACTTTACATTGCCCATGAAGTGAGCATGCGTTATGCTCCCCGTGTTTTGCTCTCCGATCAGGTTGGACTAGGGAAGACCATTGAGGCTTGCTTGATTTTACATCGTTTGTTGTTGAGCGGACGGATTTCGAGAGTTTTAATCCTTGTTCCAGAATCGTTGGTACATCAGTGGTTTGTGGAACTTTTACGCCGGTTTAATCTTTGGTTTAACATTTTCGATAAAAAACGTTGCGATGCCCTCGACAGCAGTGCTCCCAATGGAAATCCATTTCTCGATAATCAGTTAATTATTTGCAGTACACAGTTTTTGGCCGGTTCCGAAAAGCGTTCCCAACAAGCAATAAATGCCCCTTGGGACATGCTGGTTGTGGATGAGGCGCATCACCTTGAATGGTCTGTTGACAATGTGAGCCAGGAGTACGCTGTTGTGGAACAATTGAGCATGGTGACCAAAGGATTGCTACTGCTCACTGCCACGCCTGAGCAACTGGGCATGGAGAGCCATTTTGCACGACTCCGATTGCTCGATCCCGAAAGATATGCCAATTATGAAGATTTTAAAAACGAGTCCCACGACCATAAAAACATAGCCGATATTGTTGAAAACCTCTCTACGGGAAAAGTATTGAAAGTCAAGGAGACGAAAATGCTTGCTTCCATTTTTTCCCAGAAAAGGATTGATTCATTGTCCAAAGGAGGTGATCTAGAGCGACATAATCTTATTGAGGATCTATTGGATCAACATGGACCGGGAAGAGTGCTATTCCGAAATACTCGTTCGGCAATGATTGGATTTCCTAAGCGAATAGCCCATTTAATTCCCTTAATTGTTCGTGAAGAATCGAAACTCTGGTTAAAGCGTTTAACCAATGAGTTTGTACACGACATGGGAGTTTCAACCGATGCTAGCAATAAACCGCAATTCTGGTTTGAAACGGATCCGCGGGTGGAGTGGCTTTTGAAAAAAATGAAAGAGATTGATTCGGCAAAAGTATTGCTTATCTGCAAAAGCAAAGAGAAGGTTTTGGCGTTGGACCATGTCTTGAGCAAGAATTTTAATATAAAAGTCGGTGTTTTTCACGAAGATCTTACTATTATTCAACGCGATAGGAATGCTGCTTGGTTTTCAGAGCCCAATGGTGCTCAAATTCTTCTTTGTTCTGAAATAGGGAGCGAGGGGCGTAATTTTCAATTTGCCCATCACCTCGTTCTGTTTGATCTGCCTTTGCACCCCGAATTATTGGAACAGAGTATTGGACGCCTTGACAGAATTGGTCAAATCAACGATATTCATATCTATGTTCCTTACCTTGAAAACAGTCCGCAACAATTGCTTGTGCGATGGTTTCATGAGGGGATAAATGCGTTCGAGGAGAATTTGGAAGGCGGAAATCAACTTTTCAAACTCTTTGCCCACCGTCTTATCGACATTTCTAAATTGGAGACGCTTTCTGTTGTTGGAAATTCATTGGAAGCAATCATTGTTGAAACCGCAAAGTTTCATAAAGAATTGCGACTAAGTCTTGCCAATGGTCGTGATCGATTGCTGGAAATGAACTCTTTTCGCCCCAAAATTGCGGAACAACTCGTAAAACAGATTCAAGCCGATGACAGCGACGTGAGTTTGGAGAACTATTTAACAAATGTTTTTCAGCATTTTAATATGGAGATGGAAGATCTTGCTCCACGAACTTATTATTTGCATCCAGCATCGGCCACAACTGGGGTATTTCCAACCATTCCGCCACAAGGAATATCGGTAACATTTGACCGAAAACGTGCGCTTGCTCGCGAAGATATAAGTTTCCTGACTTGGGATCACCCCATGACTACAGGAGCCATCGACATGGTTTTAAGTTCTGGAACAGGAAGTGCTAGTTTTGGCGTTATGCGGGGAACAGGTTCGCGCGCCATTTTGCTCGAGTTTTTATTTGTCCTCGAAACAGCGGGAGAGCGCGGTATTTATGTTGACCGGTTTCTTCCAAATACCCCATTGCGCATTGTAATCGACCATACGTGCGAAGAGGTAACCGATGAATACCCTGTTGAAACTTTTGATGAACAATTGATACCCGGACAAATTGATGTTTTGCTCGACAATGAACAATTTATGGAAACCGTACTTCCTCAAATGATTTCAATGGCAACAACCATAGCCGAATACCAAGGCGCACAAAAGATGGCGGAGGGACTGGAACGCATGAATCTCGTTTTGGAACATGAGATAAACCGGCTTACACTGTTGCAAACAAAAAACAGATCCATTAGACCCGCTGAAATTCAAACCGCAAAGGATGAAAAAACAAATCTAACAGCCTCAATAAAAGATGCCCGAATACGATTGGATTCGTTGCAACTGATTATGAAAGAGTAACTTCATAGAGAAGCAGTAAGAATTTATTATATGGAAAACTCAATATCTTTCGTAAGTTCAGTCAGTATCTCGTTCACATGTTTCACTTCCTTAATATATTCAATGGACGGCCCGGCACTCCAAACGGTTTGATACGTTGCACTAAAAGCTGCTTTTTTAAGCATTTTCATGCCACGTGCATAGGCGTATTGTTTTATCAGGCGCTTTAATCTTTTGTTCCGATTTAAAAACTTCTCAAATCGATTCTGTTTTGTGCCAATCGACTGAACATAAGGCGTATTAATAACGGCACAGGGAGTTCCTGAAAGTCGGTCGGTCATGACAATGTCGCTGGCCCCATGATTGATAACCGCATTTTTGTACTCTTCCGATACGGTACACTCATGGGTAGCAATAAACAACGTTCCAATGCTTACTCCATCCACTCCAAGGTTTAAAACATCGGCTAAAAGATCAGCAGTAGCAACACCACCAGCTGAAATTATGGGAATGGAAACCTCCTGTTTTAGGGCAGCAATTAATGTTTTTTGATCGAGTTGGCCAGCATGTCCGCCAGCAAGATTGTTCACGGCAATCAAAGCATCGGCTCCGGCTTGTTCCAGTCTTTTGGCATGGCGAGCGTCCACAACATCGCAAAAAACCTTAATCCCCAATGGTTTACAGAGCTTAATGGTCATTTCGGGATTGCCCAGCGATGTAATTATAAACCCCACTTTTTCGTCAATGCACACTTGCAGTTGTTTCTCGAACGCCGGATTTGACGCATGTGTAATGTTGTTTATCCCAAATGGTTTCGACGTATTTAATTTTATTTGTTGAATCCCTTTGCGCATCAGTTCTGTGTCTGACCAATTCATGGCAGGAATGGCTCCGGTAGCGCCAAATTCACACGCTTCAACAACCATTTTCTCATTGGTTACCAAATACATGGGGGCTAATATTATGGGATATTTGATGTTAAGAATTGATGTCAGTTTGCTCGTATAGTTTTTCATGGGGTGTGATTTTTGAAAATAGACTTTCCTACGGTCTAATTCCTGTGTTAACCATTGTTTAATAAATAGAAACTCCTTATTCCACTTTTATTTGAAAACGCAGACAATATCGGCAAAATTACGATTTCTTTCGATTTTCCCGTTGTTTTCCCAGTGTTTTTCCGACGAATTCTGATTTCTACTTGATCCTCCACGAGTATGTATGCGGATCGTTCATCAATTCTAATGTTCACGAAATAGTTGATTTACCAATACACATAATATATTCCATTTCAAGATTGCGGTTTATGGTTTTATCAATAAAAAAGTATTTTTATTTTGATTCATTCTTTTGAAATCGAAAACCCTTATTCCGGTTTTGATATTTGTTTCCTGACCAGTGATTATTGCTATGAATAGGAGGTGTTCTATGTCATTTGTTATAATTGCTGTTTAATCAATGGAATTACGCTGTTAAATCAAATTTTTTCTGCTCTAATAAATAGTTTTTTTTACCTTTGTCTCTTTCAGAATATTACCACATTGTTATTAAAATGTTTCAAAAAAACCAACTTTAACTAAACTACTATGAAAATCAAAGGAGCTTTTTTGTTTTTCGCGGTTTTCGTCTGGATGGCAACGGGTGTTGCACAAGAGTTTGACAATCAGATTTTTGAGGATCCAACGTTAGTCGCTGCTGAAAATCAAGAGGCAGAATTGGCTTATAATCAAGGCGTTTCACAATTTAGAAATGGGAATTATGAAGCTGCGCTTTCAAGTTTTGGGAAATCAATTACCTATGATCCCAATTTTGCCAAGGCATATCTCAATCGAGGAAGTGCCCATGTGCAGTTGACAAACTATGATGCTGCAATTGCCGATTTTTCAAAAGCCACAGAATTGAATCAAACACTAGGGATTGCCTATTTTAATCGCGCCAGAGTGTATGATATGGTCTTAAAAACCGATTCTGCCTATTTGGATTACAGTACAGCCATCGAAAACCGATTCGACGATTACAGGGTTTATTACTATCGGGGCGTAATCGAATTTTTGAGACAAAAATACGATGCTGCGGTGGCCGATTTCACCTTGAGCATTAATATTAAAGAAGATTTTGCTTATGCCTGGAACGATAGAGCCAGTGCAAAACGAATGTTGGAAAACTATTTAGGTGCCATCGAAGATTATGGACAAGCCATTAAACTTGATCCACAACTGGCACTCGCTTACAGTAATTTGGGAAGTGCAAAACGTCGACAGGGTGATAATCACGGGGCTCTCGAAGAGTATAACTTGGCCATAAAAATGGACTCAACTTTACCTTTGGTGTGGAACAACCGAGGTTGCGCTCGCTTTAATTTGGAGGATTTTGAAGGCGCAGTTTCCGATTTCGAATATGTTATTGTTTTAAATGAGGAGTATTCCATTGCCCATAATAATCTTGGAACGGCATTAATAAAACTCAAAAAATATGACGAAGCTATTGTAGCACTCTCCAAGGCAATTGAGTTGAACCCAAAGTTTGGGGAAGCATATTTAAACCGAGGAAATGCGCGCGAAATGATTCGCGATGTAAATGGAGCTTGTCTCGATTGGCGTCAGGCCATTAACAATGGGATTCTACAAGCGAAGAGATTCGTCATTTTTTGTGAAAACGATTAAAAAAGAGTGCTATTATGATAAAAATATCTAATCTGAAGTTTCTTTTGGTTCTCATAGCCTTGACTTTAGTTTTTGCCCCCAATGTAGAGGCCAAAAAGGTTAAATTGAAATTTAAAAAAGAGAACTTTACAAACATAAAAGATTTCCGTAAAGTAAAAAAACTTGCTCGAAAAGGGTCTCGATATATTAAATACGAAACCCCGGGAGATTACATAAAAGCAGTTGATTTCTTTGAAAAAGCGTATGAGTTGGCACCCAACAACGTAGCGTTGAATTACTATTTGGGAACAGCTTATTTGCAATCAGCAAGCAAAAAGAAAAGTTTGAAACATCTTGAAATGGTTTTTCAAACCGAACCTACAATTGCTACGGACATTCATTTTAAATTAGGGCGCGCCTATCATTTGAATTATGAATTTGAGAAAGGACGCAACCATTATTTAAAGTATCGCGCAACGTTGGATAATAAAGCGCTTTTGTATTGGACTCCAATAATTCAAAAGTTTGTACAGGAAACCGAGTACGGCGAAAAATATGTGAAAGAACCACAACGTGTTTTTATCGATAATTTGGGAAGTACTGCTAATTCAGCGTTCCCGGAATATTCACCCGTAATCACTGTCGATGGCAAAACGCTCTTTTTTACATCGAAACGCCCAGATGCAAAGAAACGCAAAACGAAAATCTATAAACCATTACAGCAATATTACGAGAATATTTATAGAATTACCCGAAATAAAGGGGAGTGGAGTGCCCCCGAAAAATTGCCCAAACCTGTTAATTCAAAAGAGAACAACGCTGTGGTTGGAATCGATCAAAGCGGTCAAGAGCTCATTGTATTTAATGGGAAAGACAAAAATGGCGATTTGTTGCAAACCAAAATGAAGAGTAAAACAAAGTGGACAAAACCGAAATCCAACCTTTTTGGTCGTATAAATTCAAAATATCGAGAGACATCAGCCTCTGTTCATTTCGATGGGAAAACAATGTATTTCACCAACGACAATCCAAAGGACTCAAGAGGAGGGAGCGATGTATTTGAATCGCGACGTATAAGCTCAAATAAAAGTTGGGGGAAACCTAAAAATTTGGGTAGTCTTGTAAATTCAGCATATAACGAAGAAGCCGTTTTTATTAGTCCCGATGGTCAAACACTTTACTTTAGTTCCAATGGACACTCTTCAATGGGAGGCTACGATATTTTTAAATGCGAAGTACAACGCGATGGCACGTGGGGAATACCTCAAAATTTAGGACATCCCATAAATACGCCCGACGACGATATGTTCTTCTCCCTTACCGCAAATATGCGTTTTGGATATTATGCATCCCTTGGACAGGATGATACCAATGGCGATTGGGATATTTATAAAATAACCTTCCTTGGACCTGAAAAACCGCTTATTCAAAGCTCCGAGGATATGCTTATAGCTTCCTTGGCCAATCCAATAACCGAGGTAGTCATTGAAAAAACAGTAGAAATTAAAACCATCCGTTTAACAATTGTTAAAGGAATTATTTCCGACAGTTTTACCGAACGACCCGTAGCTGCAACTATCGAAGTGGTTGACAATGAAAAAGATGAGGTTATTCAAACCTCCAATACCAATTCCGAAACTGGAGAGTATATGATTACCTTGCCTTCAGGAAGAAATTATGGTATCATGATTAAAGCAACCGATTATTTGCACCACTCTGAGAATTTCAATATTCCCGAAGCAACCAACTATCAAGAGATATCGAAAAATATTATGCTCAATAAACTTGAGGCGGGTTCAAAAGTAGTTTTGAACAATATTTTCTTTGAGTTTGGGAAATCCATATTGCATCCAAGCTCATATCCCGAACTTGAACGCGTAGTTGCAATGATGCTCGCATATAAAACCTTGGTTATCGAAATTTCAGGACATACCGATAATGTTGGGTCTGCCTCTGGAAATATTACAGTTTCGAATTCAAGAGCAAAGGCAGTTGTCGATTACTTGATTAATCGCGGAGTTCCTTATGCTCGATTACAACATAAAGGATATGGTTTTGCAGAACCCATTGCGCCAAACGATACCGAAGAGGGACGACAACAAAATCGTCGCGTAGAATTTAAAATCTTAAAAAAATAACATCAGAACACAATTGTTATGAATAAAACGATAAGAAAACTCATTTTGCCCGTGATTGTTGTTGTCTTGACAACAATGCCGGCATGTATAGGCGATAATTTTGAATTGGATAAATTATCAACACACGTTTATGCGCGTTCTGAATGGAATATTCCTGTTGCATACGGAAAACTTAGCGTACAAGATATCGTTGATATGCTCGACTCCTCGACGAACGACCTTATTATTGCCGATGAACAGAACGCTGTTGTATTTCGTTTGCAAGACACAATGCTTTCCAATACTGCGGCCGATATATTTACGCTCCATAATCAGGACTTTTATATGAATATCGGATCCAGTGATTATGATGCAGCTGGAGGCTTTGTTGGCAATACGGTTGTAATTCAAAAAAACGATACCCAGTATCCCTTTGGCGTATTTACGGGTCAACTTCTTGATAGCATTCTATTTTTTAATTCCGATCTGCGAATAAAGATCAACTCAAACATAGAACATGGAGGACAACTTATAATTACGTTCCCTGAGGTGAAAAAAAACGGAGTGAAATATACAAAGGCGATATCTATCGAGCCACAAGATGGAACATTTACATACAATGTTCTTTTTAACGATATCAAAGGTCATTCCTTAGATTTAACAAATGCAAACGACCCAAATTCACTATTTATACAATATACATTATTGCTAAACGATAATGGATCGGGCACTTTTGATGCCTCGCAAAGTATGAATATTGATATTGAGATGTATAATAATAAATATGATTGGTTGCATGGATATGTGGGGCAATTTGAAAATATGTTAGGACCCTCAGCAATTAATCTTGATTTTCTATCCGCCGTTTCCAGTGGTACGTTTCACCTCGATGATCCAAAAATAGATTTTATTGTTATCAACTCTTTTGGATTACCGGCACAGTATGGATTTGACTACGCTATCGTGCATAACGAAAGACTGAATAGAGATGACAATCTTGACGGTGTGCCTTATTTTCTTACCAATCCTCAATATTTGCCAATCCCACCCAATACCTATCCATCCACGATTAGCAGTGTTTCAGATACCGTTAGCTTGTTTGGTGAAGAAAGTAATGTTTCCACTTTGCTGTTCAATTTACCCAGCTATATTGAGTATGCAGTGAAAATTAAGCTTAATCCCGATGTCACAAATACGGAACCCAATTACATGACCAAAGATAGTCGAATAGATGTGATCTCTGTTCTGGATATTCCATTTAGAGGCCGTGCTTCAGGAATCGCATTTACCGATACATTGGCATTTGATTTTACACAGGATTCATCGATTTTTGACATCGTTGAAAATGTTAAATTGAAACTTGAAATTGGGAATGGTTTCCCGCACGACATACGTATTCAGGGAGTTATCACCGATATGTATGGAACACCCCTCGATTCATTATTCCTAACCCTTGATCAACAGTTTATAATCGAATCAGGGAAAATTGTAAATGGCCGTATTGATCAGGAAAATGGGAAAACGTTTAAAACTACGGTGGTTGAATACAACAAAGATCGATTTGACAAGTGGAATACAGCCACCCACATTATAATCTTTGCGCACTATAATACTACCTTGCCAGCCCAGGGAGATCAGGAGAGTGTCATATACTATATGGATTATGGAGTTGACGTTAGAATTAGCGGCGAGATAGTAATTGAAATTGATCAGCACTTATAAAATTGCATGTGATGAGTAAAATGAAACAAATATATATTGTAATTGGGGTTGTTTTGGGTTTGAGTTTTTTACTTTTAACGCCTAAAACTACGATGGCACAAGAAGGTGCAAACATGTATTTTTTACATAGTGTTCCTCAAAGTGGCCGATTAAATCCGGCAACAAACCATGATTTTAGCGGGTATTTTGGAGGTTTAATAGTACCAATTAATGGCCAGATACTCCCATCCATAAATTTTGGCGTTAATCTTAATAGCTTTTGCTATAGCGACTTAATTTATAAACCCGGAGGTGCCTTTGGCGACTCTTTAGCCCTTGTATTTAGTGATTCAATATTGGGAAGAAAATTTGTCGATGGATTAAAGCCAATAAATAGAATTGATTTCCATACCTATATCGATTTATTCCACTTGGGTTTTAGAACAAACAATATTTTTTGGAGCTTTTCAGTGGTCGAGAAAATAGAAGCCGGAATTGCTTTTCCTCGCGATATTCTTCGACTGCCTCTTTATGGAAACGCCAATTTTCCCGATCCTGTAATTGACCTAAGTAACTTTGGTGGTTCAGCACTTCATTATCGAGAGTTTGGTGTGGGTGCTAATTATCAATACAGCACTGAGTTATCGTTTGGCGCAAAGGCAAAAGTGCTATTTGGTATGGCAAATATCAATATGGCAAAGACCGACATTAAGTGGGAAACGGATCCTGCAACCGGCAACTTTCAGTTCAATGGCGATTTTGATATTAATATGACGCAACCCATTCTTGAGATCACCGATTTGCGTTATGACACCGAAGGCGATTCGCTTATTTTTGAAAATACAGAGAAGGATTTTGATCCTTTTAGCTATCTTCTGAATATGAAAAACATGGGTGTGGCGTTCGATTTTGGTGCTACCTATAGTCCAATTAGCGATGTGACCGTTTATGCAAGTATCACAGATCTTGGTTTTATCCGTTGGAAAGATCAGGTTACAAATATCAAGGCAAAAGGGCAATTTGATTTCACTGGATTAAACTTGAACGACTTGCTCGACGATTCAATTAATATGGGTGACGCCTATATTGACAGTCTCTTTAATATGCTTGACCTTAAATTGTCGCATGAAAGTTACAAAACGACCGTGCCATTGAATGTTTACCTAGGTGGAACGTATAATCTTACTGACGTTATCAGTTTTGGGGCACTTTATCACGGCCGTCGTTGGTTCGATGAATTTCAATCTGCATTTACCATCTCGGCAAACGTAAACCGCAAAGGATTTGGGGCAGTGCTCTCATACACAGCAATGAAAAACAATATGGATAATTTGGGCTTCGGAGTTGCATTTAGAGTGGGAGGTTGGCAAACGTTTATTATGACTAACAACCTATTGGATGCAATTTATCCTCAAAATGCACGCGATATTACGCTCCGAATAGGCTCAAACTGGATCTTAGGTCGCAAAAAGACCGATGCAGCTTTATTACGTTAGTTCCCAACACAATTGTTAACAACAGGAGTCGAATGAACTGAATTCATTTGACTCCTGTTTTGTATCTCAACCATGAAAAATGTAATTAAAATAGGCCTCACCATAATTACCTTAGTTGCTTTATATCGCATTATTTCGAACGGTTTTGGCGGTTGGATTCCCTACGATATTTATAGTTGGTTGAATGCCATATCCGATATTGCCGCAATCAGTATCAGTTATTTGTTAATGCAACTCTTAATTTCAAAGAGTTTTGAAAAACATTTTCATTGGATTATAGTCCTGACATTTAGTCTTTTACCCGCATTATTGATCATGATTTTATTTCGTGTAATCTTGGTTTTTCTTTTTATTTAAGTTCTTTACCTCATTTTTTTATTGAAAATGGCTTCATTATTGTAGGTTAGCCCCGCCTATTAGAAACGTAATCATATTTAACCCAACCAAATTATCAAATATAAACATTCCAAATATTTTTGTATCTTTGCAGCACTGTAAGTCAGTCAGATACTGAATAAACACAAAAATCATCAAACTTACATAATCGAAGACCGCTAAGTCCGAATATATTCGAGTACAAACAATAGAGGGGCAATAATTTTTATTGCGATTTTGTTTTTTTAACTCCGAGGTTCCCGAATTTAGTGGTTTAAGCAAGTAAGGCTTAATATTAATAGTACCACTAAATTTTAATGAATGGAATCATTTTTAGAAACTGGTCTTAGTAAAGACCTCCTTGATGCAATTCAAGATCTTGGATTTGTAACACCAACCCCAATTCAAGCAGCAACAATCCCAGTTCTTTTGTCAAGCGACAAAGACGTTGTGGCATTAGCTCAAACCGGAACCGGTAAAACAGCCGCTTTCGGATTACCAGCAATTGAATTAACCGACAGCGATTTTCGTAATGTGCAGACCATAATTTTATGTCCCACACGCGAACTTTGTCTTCAAATTACTAAAGATTTAAACAATTACGCACAATTTGTAAAAGCCCTCCGAATAACCGCCGTTTACGGAGGTGCAAATATTGTAGCTCAAATTCAAGAACTTAAACGAGGAAGCCACATTGTTGTTGGAACTCCTGGACGAGTGATCGACCTCATTAAACGAGGCGCTCTCAAACTTCAATATGTACGTCGTGTAGTGCTCGACGAGGCCGATGAAATGTTAAATATGGGCTTTGTGGAGGATTTAGACACCATCTTAGCCGAAACTCCCAAAGAGAAACAAACGTGGTTGTTTTCCGCAACAATGCCCTCCGAAATATCGCGCATTGCTAAGAAATACATGAACGATCCTGTTGAAATTTCCGTCGGAAAACGAAATCAAGGAGCCGATAATGTACAACACGACTACTATTTAGTACAAGCACGCGATAAATATGCTGCCCTAAAACGAATTTGCGATATTCACCCCGATATTTATGGAATCGTCTTTTGTCGCACACGCCACGAAACCAAAGAGATTGCCGAGAGTTTAATGAATGACGGATATAATGCCGATGCCTTGCATGGCGATCTTTCTCAGGCGCAGCGCGATTATGTAATGTCCCGTTTTAGGGTAAAACATCTTCAAATACTTGTTGCAACCGATGTGGCTGCTCGTGGAATTGATATCGACAATTTATCACATATCATCAATTACAACCTCCCCGACGACCCCGAAATATATGTTCACCGAAGTGGTCGAACAGGTCGTGCTGGACGAAGTGGAATATCTATTTCAATTATTCATAGCCGCGAACAAAATAAACTTCGAATGGTCGAGAAAATTGTTAAAAAACAGTTTAATCGTTGTATGGTGCCAAACGGAAACGATATCTGTGCAAAACAGATTTTTGCCCTTGTCGATCGAGTCGATAAAATCGAAGTAAATCCCGATGTGGCTCCATACTTAGATTCAATATACGAAAAACTACAGTGGCTTGACCGTGAGCAGCTTATACAACATTTCGTGTCTATCGAGTTTAATCGATATCTGGAGTATTACAAAGATGCGCCCAATTTGAATATCAATTCTGAACCAAAACGCCGTTCACCTCGTGATTCTGGAGATGAAAGAGGTTCTTATGGCTCAGACCGTCGGTCAAAAAGATCAGATGATAATAATGAAGGATTCACAAAGCTGAAAATCAATATCGGAAACAACGATAAACTAAATCCAACAAAACTGATTGGAGTCATTAACGATAAAACAAACAACCGTGATATTGCTTTTGGGAAAATCGATATTACCGATACAGCGACCTATTTTGAAGTGACCGCAAAATTTGCCGAACAAGTTGCTCTTTCCTTAATGGGAGCCAAAGTGCAAGGAACGGTGCTTGACGTTGAGTATATTAAAGGCAGTAAAGGTGGAGCTAAAGGCGGTCGTCGAAGTGATAGTCGTAGTGATCGTGGTGATAGTCGTGGTGGCAGTAGAAGCGATAGCAGGGGCGATTATAAAGGAGAAAAACGCTCCGATCGCAGTTACGATAAAAAAAGATCAAATAAAAAAAGACCTTTCTAATTCAATTCGTTCTTAGAAAAATATAAAAATAGCGAGACTCCTTTTTAAGGTAAGTCTCGCTAACTTTTAACTGCTACGATAAAGAAAATTACGCTTCATGGTGGAAATGATTTTTAAATACGTTAAATTTGCCCCACTAGGGAAATATATTTGTTTTATTTTGAGTCCAATATTTTATTTATGAATCAAAAAACGATAGGAACACTGTTGCTTGTTTTAATGACAGCAGTAATTTTTGCTCAGGATTTTGAGGTTTCGCCTGTTAAATTATTTTTCAATTCTGATCCAGGATCTACTCAACTTAAAACCATTACGGTTAAAAATCACAGTAGTAAAACTCAATCGTTTCTTTTAAGTATGGGCGATTTTACGCTCAACAGTAAAGGACAACGTGAATATGGTCCTGCAAATAGTAATAAACGTAGTATCAGCAACTGGATGACCATCTCTCCAACCTTTTTTGAGATTCCACCAAACGAAGAGCAACAAATTAGCATTTCCATACAACCACCAATCGATGAGTATGGATCACGTTGGGGTGTTATCAATGTTAGAACAGCCACAGAGAAAATGAGTTTTCAGGCCGATAAAACCCTATCTGCCGGAGTTATGGTAAGCCCACGAATTGTTGTCGAGGTTTTCCAAACTTCAAAAGGAGGTGGCGCATTGAGTGCAAAGATCGACCAACTGCGAGAAATTGAGTCAACCGATGCTGCAAAACGAATGTTTACAGCCTTAGTGACCAATAATAGCGATGTTATTATTCCTTGTAAAGTCTATTTGATCGCTTCGGACATGAAAACGGGAAAAGAAACCATGTTTCCACCCACACTTTTTGAATCCTACCCTAAAAACACACACCGAGTTAACCTCGATATTCCCAAAGATATGCCAAAAGGAATATACGCCTTGGCTGCTATCTTAGATTACGGAAGTGCTTCTACCTTAGAGGGTACACAAATGGTAATTGAATTTAATGAATAGATTTGTTAATTACGGAATTGTATTCGTAACGTTTATTATACTCCCAAGTTTAGGTTTTGCTCAGAACATAATTAAAACCTACTATTCCGACGGAACACTAAAGGAACGTTATACCATTGTTTTACAGGGAACTGACACTGTAAAGCACGGTGATTATGTGTTCTATTTCCAAAATGGAAAGCCATATCAGAGTGGCAAATTCAAAAACAATTTACTCGATTCCGTTTGGACCATTAATTATTCCAATGGATTGTTGAAATCGAAATACAGCTACGTTATGGGTGTTCTTAACGGCAACTTTTCGCACTATTTCGATAACTCCACAATGTATCAACAAGGAACCTATAGTTATGGCGAGATAAACGATAGTTTGCTTACCTTCAACTCCGATGGAAGCTTGGCCAAGGTTGAAGTGTATCAAAGCAATACGATCAACGGCAAATGTCGATACTACTATCCAAATGGTAATATACAGGAGATTTCTCATCGTACGAACGATATTCCCAATGGCGAATATATCAGCTTTTATGAAGATGGAGGCATCAATTACCGTGGGATTCGTGTAAATAATATGTGGAATGGAAACCTCCAAGTATATCGAAAAGATGGAACCTTACTACGAACGGTATTTTATAAAGATTTCAAGATCAATGGCTCATTAGTAGTTTATTATGAGAATGGTATTGATACACTGTCGGTGACTCCATTTGTGCATGGTGTTGAACGGGGAGTTATGAAAAGCTATTATTTGGAGGGGCAAATTAAGGAGAAGGTAACCTACAATTCGGGAATAAGAGATGGCAACGTAACTGCCTATTTTCCATCTGGAATTCTTTATATTTCAGGTCAGTATAAAAATAATGAGTATAGTGGTGAATGGCTTATATTTCACTCAAACGGCAATCTGAAGCAAAAAGGTTCTTATGACTCTGGGAAAGCGTTTGGGTCATGGTACTATTACCATGCAAATGGTTCGTTATCGTCCTATGGAGTCTATATTAACGATAGACGTCAGGGAATTTGGACCGATTTTTCGCACAATGGCGACGTTGTTTCCCGACATCTATACGTTAATGGAGATATGAAACTGAGTAACGAATTCGATTATTAATTAGTGTCAGCACGAAAATACCATGTTTTTCTGTCTTTGATAAGAAATCGTCAAAGAGAAAGCCTGTCCCGTATGCTTGTCGGGAGCTTTCTTGCAAGCACTAATTATTCGAAATCAAACTCAACCGCTTCTACGGTATAACCCTCTTTTTTAAGGAGTTCAATAACACCTTCAGATCCGAAAAGGTGTGCTGCTCCAACGGCAGTAAAAACCTTCTTTTTACCCATTATTGGTTTCATTCGTTCAACCATCAGGTGGTTTCGATCTACCAATAACTCTTTCATGAATTCTGCTGGAATCGATGGATCATTCGATAGTTCAAGCAATTGCTCACCATCCATACGTAGATATGCTTCAACCATCTCGTTAAACATTTCCACAATATTAACGGTGTCGGCTAAGCTCTCTAACAACATTTTTGCTTGGGCAGTATAGGACAATTTATCAATAATGTCTATTTGCTCATTTATGGTTTCCAGTCCAAGAACTGTTTTTTGTTGAATTCGTCCTTCGTTAATAAAATAGAGGTCTAACGGAACCGGCGCATCTTTTTTTACAATCGCCTGAATTATGTTTGCGCTAAGAAAAAACGGTTTAATTCTGTTGGCAGTTTTCAACGATGCTCCCGTAAGTTCGGTGTACTTAACGTTGAGTTGTTCGTATTCCTCTGGCGTCAAGATTTGATCTAATGTGCTATCTTGCATCATAGTGACGTTCATTATGGTTGCGTAGTCGACTTTATCGAGTTCCACCTCAACCGCAACCACCTCTGCCAAATTAAACGCTGATTTTACAACATCGCCGTATTTAAAAACCCGACTGTCTTGAATATGAATGGTTCCATACAGATACGATTCGGTCTCCATATCGTTTCCTGAAATGCGCCAAAGTAGCGAGCTCCCAGGCTTGCGAACCTTGTCCTGTGGCTTGGTTGATGTTTGGGTACATCCATTGAGCCCAAATACAAAGCCTACTAAGTTTAATAAAAGAATTGTTCTTGTCATAATACATGGATTTATTTTACACAAAAGTAAAGATATTTTGTTCATTATGAGTACCAAAGTTACGCTTACCCGTTTTTATCTGATTTTTGAATAGCTTTGGCTTTGTTACAATCGTTAAAGTTTAGCTAATATTTAACAATAAAAGTGCATATTTGAATTTGAAGTTCTAACTTTGAGTCCATTTTTATTAATCTTATAAAGTACAACAAATGTATATTATATCAAAAGCCATCCGTTACTTACTAATACCTCTTTTATTTATCCCATTTGTAGCAAATAGTCAAATGCTTAATGAGGACATTCTTAAGTTTATGCGTGTTATTAATCTCGTTGAATCAAATTATGTTGATAGTGTCGATCGGCACAAAATTACAGAAGCGGCCGTTGTTGGCCTATTGAAAGAGCTTGATCCGCACTCCTATTATATCAATAAGGAAGACTTAGAGAGAGTGAATGAAACCATGTCCGGGACCTTTGAGGGCATTGGAGTGCAGTTTAATATTCTGGACGACACGCTTATGGTTGTGAGTCCCATTAATGGGGGGCCATCGGAAAAAGTTGGGATTTTAGCGGGCGATCGTATTATTGAGGTTGATGGCGAAAGTATCGTCGGAATTGGGATCACCAATGAAAAAGTTTTTAAACTTTTGCGCGGATCTAAAGGATCCAAAGTGGAATTGGGTATACTTCGTCATGGAAGTGCAGTGGAGACCTACACCGTAATTCGCGATAAAATACCCATTCATAGTTTGGATGCATCGTACTTGATTGGGAACGATATTGCTTACATTAAGCTGAACCGATTCTCCGAAACAACCATGAAAGAGTATTATGAGGCTATGAATGTGTTGTACGAAAAAGGAGCTCGTAATTTAATTCTTGATTTAACCAACAATGGTGGGGGATATATGAATATGGCCATTGGTCTTGCCGATGAATTTCTTGACAAAGGCAATCTTTTGGTTTATACCGAAGGTGGAAAATCTCCCAAAGAGGTTTTTAATTCAACGGCCCGTGGGGGAATGAAGAAGGGTAAAGTGGTAGTTATGGTGGACGAAGGGTCAGCATCGGCATCCGAAATTGTATCCGGTGCCATTCAGGATTGGGACCGCGGAGTTTTGGTTGGACGCAGAACCTTTGGAAAAGGGTTGGTTCAGAAACCGTATCCGCTAACCGATGGTTCGGCAATGCGTTTAACAATAGCACGTTATCATACACCAACGGGGCGAGTTATACAACGTCCCTACGAAAAAAACAACAAGGAGTATCATATGGATTTGAATAATCGATACGAATCCGGTGAAATGTTTTCCATGGACAGTATTACTTTTCCAGACTCGCTGAAATATAGTACGTTAAGGCTTGGCAGAACCGTTTATGGTGGGGGTGGAGTTATGCCCGATATGTTTGTACCGGTGGATACATCCAGTTTCACAACTTTTTATAGAACGATTATTCGACGTGGAACTTTAAATCAGTTTGTGTTAACCTATTTGGATGAAAATAGAAAGTCTATTATGGATAAATACGCTGATTTTGAGCGATTTAATTCCAATTTTCAGGTTGATGATGCCTTAGTTGCTGATTTATTAGCCTATGCTGCTAAAAGTGAAATTGTACCCAAAGATGGAGAAATGGATCGAAGCGAAGCCTCAATTCGTATTCAGCTTAAAGCTTTGATTGTAAGGAATTTATACGATCAAAATACATTCTTTCAAATTATTAATAAGCTCGACCCAATTTACAACGCCGCTGTAAAAATTATTACAGACGACAAGGCTTACAATCAAATTCTAACGAAACAATAATTATATTCGATATTTTTGAGCAATTGAAAATGCATTCCTTTAATCAAAAGGATTGCATTTTTTTCTTTGTTTGGAGAGGTTAAAAAAAATAAAAAATGGTGAACGATGTATTGGTTTGGTTGCAAGTGAATTGGATTGAAACGTTGGCGACCATTATTGGAATTATTTACCTTGTTTTTTCTGTAAAACAGAATATTCTCCTTTGGATTTTCGGGTTAATGACCTCATTATTATATATTTACGTCTATTTTAATTCGCAATTTTATGCCGATATGGCACTTCAAATATATTATGTGGTGATTAGTATTTACGGATGGTTTCATTGGTCGAAGGGCGGCGAGAATGAATCAACGTTGAAGGTAAGCACAGCTTCAACAACGTTGATGGTAAAGTGTGTCGCCTTGACCTTGGTTTTGTGGTTGGGAATTTACTTTTTGTTGAGTCTTACAAACTCGGATGTTCCTGTTGGCGATGCCTTTACAACCGCTGCCGCTATAGTTGCGACTTGGATGTTGGCACAAAAACTGATTGAGAACTGGTTGTTTTGGATTGTAATTGATTCCGTGAGCCTAATACTTTACATTCATAAGGAGTTGTGGCCGACCGTTGTGCTTTTTGGAGCCTATACTTTAGTTGCTATTATTGGATATTTTAAATGGCGCACCGATATGTATGAAACCCAAAAATTGGCGTAATTGGTTTTTCATTGCAAGAAAAAATGCGCAAATTTGTTAACTTGTTTGTTGAGTATTGCTCAAAATATGAACCCTAAGAGGGAGAAATTACCTGTTACATTTACACCTATATTGCTTTGAAACAACGATCTAAATCATATA
>JAQVXQ010000207.1 GCA_028709085.1 Salinivirgaceae bacterium
GGGGTTGTTGGGAAGATCAATTGGGTAGAATGGTAAATCAACGCGTAATCCTGCAGTGATGGATAGTTTCTCGCTAAATTTGTATTTGTCTTGTATATATACTGCAAATTGTCCAAATTTTGTCTCGTCAAGAGGTATATCTCCGGGTCCTTTATAAGAGTAACCTTGGAGGAACAAGTCGGGTTGCACGGTCATATCTTGGTCAATTACAGCAGAAACAAAATTATCGTATGAGTTAAATCTGTAAAGTCCGAGTAAAACCGGGTTATAAGCATTTTCAAATACCATGCTTTCAAAACTTACTCCTGCAGTGAATGTATGGTTCCCCATAAAATAGGAAAAGTTGTCGGTAATGCTAAATATATTATTAACCAGCTGATTACCAATGGAATAAAGCTCGTTACCAAGGGTCATGTAATATAGAGGTGTTGTTCCATCAAATTCCATGATTTCAATAAATGGGAATTTTTCTTCCCCTGGAATGGTGCGAATGGGGTCAGTAACCGTATTATACCCTATTCTGAAATTATTTGCCATTTGGGTGTTGAAAATTGAGTTTAGTTCTCCCACTATCGAGGTTACATTTTTATCAACCATGTAATGACTGTTCCTAAAGTTCATTGCTTCAATTCCGTAGCGGTTTGTATTGCTGTAGCGTAAAGCAGAGGGGTTGTAACGAACGCTGTTTCCATTGACAGAGACATCCGAATTTGCTGTATAGCGATTAAACCGAATCATAGCCTTGTGTTTATTGCTAATATTGTAGTCTAATCTGGCATTTAGTCGTAATCCTTCATCGGCGAATTTATATCCTTCATAATCTCCTGTATTGTAACCATATAGGTTTTGGATGTTCTCTCTGACAAACTCAAGTCTTTCAGCAGTTACGCGTGAAACATTAATGCCATCAGGCACTAACCCATCACGGGCGGCTACTTTAGAAAGACCTGGATTTGAAGCCTCTTCTTTTTCAATACTTACAAAGAACGAAACTTTATCTTTCAAGATTGGTCCTCCAACTCGCGCTCCAAGTATTTTTACAAATGCTTCTGAAACATCAATAACGTTTTCGTCAATTTTATTTCCTATAAGTCGCTCATTCTTATAGTAAATGTATGCGGAAGCATTAAAAATATTTCCCCCTGAGCGTGTAATAGCGTTTACGTTAGCTCCGGTAAAGTTTCCTTCACGAACATCAAAAGGGGCAATATTTACTTGTACCTCTTCAATTACATCAATACTGATGGGGTCGGAACCGGAAAATTGGCCGCTACCCAAACCAAAGTTATTGTTGTAGGTAATACCGTCAATGGTATAGTTATTAAAGCGGTTGTCGCGTCCAGCAAAGCTGACACCATTGCTCTGTGGTGCCATTTTTGTTAAGTCGTTAATAGATCGTGAAATCGATGGCATTCTGTCGATGGTTTGGCGGCTAAGATTTGTAGCTGTTCCTGTTCTGTCGCCATCGAGGAGAAAGTCTTTCCGAGCCGAAATCGTAACCTCATCTAAATTGGTTCCTCCTTCAATGAGAATAAAGAGAAGGTCTTTGTTTTCTCCCAACTTAAAAGTTAGGTTTTCGGTTAGATCAGGTTCATATCCAATGTGGGTAATGGCTACCCGATATGGTCCTCCGGTTCTAATATTCGGAAGGTTAAACCGACCATCACTGCGCGTTGTGGAACCATAAACGGTTCCTGACGGAATATGAACCAGAACAATATTTGCATCTGCAATTGGTTCACTCAACATTGTCATAACTGTTCCTTGAAAACCTGAGGTAGTTATACCTTGGGCTCTCAATTGTGGATTCATACTAAAAAGTAGAAATCCAACAAATAATACACTAAGTAAATTTCTATTCATTTCATTTGGGTTTTAGTGAAACATTAAAAAAATTCTAATGGTAAATATACCCATTTAATCAATACGTCGTTATAAAACATTTCTTAAATATGTGTCAAAGTGTTAGTTTGATGCATATTGATGCTTTTTTTTCAGAAATAACTGGAAATTATTGCTAATGATATTTAGCATAGCGATATAAAGTCTTTATTATTGAAAAAAGGGTCATTAAAAGTTTGAACCCTCAAATAACCCTTTTCAACATTCCTGTTTTATTCCATTCCTAATAATTGGCAAAATAAAACGTCCCTTCGAAACCCCCTTTTAATTCTACTCCCGTGGTTGAATTGAAATTAACTTCCACTTTCATGTTTGCATCCTGCCCTGTAATTGTAATCGATCCTTTATTAAATTGAGGCAAATTATCGTCTCCTTCATCTCCCTTTTCTGATGGCCAATTTCGAAATAGTTGCGCCGTTACACGAGGATTTGTGCCAATATTATAGGACCCGAAAATGGATGGTGTATCACTTCTTAGCTCTAAAAACAGAGCAGTCCCTGAACCAGAGATGTCGAAATTGCTACCGCTTACTGTTACGGTAATATCATCGGACAAAAGAAAAATTTTATGTAAAAAAACATCCTCAACTTGACCATAATAGTAATATATGTTTGATTCTAAACGAATGGTCTCATCGCCATACACAACTTTGTTTAATCGTTCTGGGGTGTCGTTACCCTTTTTCTTGCATCCGACAAATAGGCTGGAAACGGCTAATAGAAGGAGTGTTGCGATTACTAAGTACCTTTTTTTCATGTTTTTCTTATTTTAATTGTTCATTAACTATTTATCTATAAATCAGCAACTTTAAAATTATTCAACCTACTTCGGGGTAGCTTGAAACAAATTTTGTCGATTAATTATTTCACTTTCTAAAACATTGGGGTTGATTTCGTAGCTCCTACTTATTAAATTTTGGCATAGTTTCAGTAATCATTGGTCCCCAAAAAGAACCCGTGATCAATTTTCCACTATTGGTTTCCAAATTTATATCGAACGATAATTTTGATGGATCTCCATTTATGGTTAATTTTCCTCCAGTCAGCGGTTCATAACCGTTTATTGAATCGGTTACTGTGTTGTACGACATAATAACAGACCCACTAAAAAGCGACGGTGCCACCTCTTGCGGTATAAACAAAAATTCTCCCAAGGGAATGCCTCTGGAATTCGTTAAAATAGTGAGGGTTAACAAACTCCCCTCGCCACTTAGCTTCCCATTAACGCTGGAAAAATCATTTCCCAAAAAAACATATTCGTGCTTGTAAATATTGGTAATATACTCCCCTATGAAGGTGTAGGACACTCTATTAAAATCAAGTTCCGTATCCGCAAAACGAATATTGCATGAGTACGTCTCCTTATCCTTACATGCTGTACACAAAACAATCAACGAGACAAATGCCAATATTGAATTTCGTTTTATTTTATTTCTCATGATCAAGAGCCTATGATTTAAAATCCACTCAAATTTACATATATCGTAGGTAAAAGTAGAATAAATCCCAATATTATTAGCGTTAAGATTAATTTCCAAGCCCACTGAAACCATTTGTCAAAGGGAATACGAGCAATGCCAAGACATCCAATTAATATTCCACTGGTGGGAGTAATCATATTTGTAAATCCATCGCCAAATTGAAAAGCCAGCACGGTTGCCTGTCGAGAGATGCCCACTAAATCGGAAAAAGGAGCCATAATGGGCATGGTGAGGGCTGCTTTTGCGGAACCGGAAGGGATAATTATATTCAACATTGTTTGTATGCCATACATAATTCCCAATGTTCCCTCTTTGCCAAACTGCTGTAACGACTGGGACAGACTGTGCATTATGGGATCAACAATTTTTCCGTCAGTTAAAATAACAATTATTCCTCCGGCCAAACCAACAATAAATGCCGCTGAAAAAATATCTTTTGCCCCTTCGATAAATAGTTTTGTAATCTCGTTGGCCGATTTATTCATTGCAATTCCCGAAGCGATTCCCATTCCAAAAAACAAGGCTCCAATTTCCATTACGTACCATTGGTATCCCATTACTCCGATGATCAGAAAAACAATGGTAAACCCCAATAAATTAAGAATATAAAAATGCATGGACTTGCGCAGCGTAAGTACGGATGTTAGAATAAACAACCCGGTAGCGATTGGAATGGCGGGCAGATGAAATGCTCGGTTTCCTATTGCTAATATGGAATCGAAATGTGAAATTGAGAAGAGAACTAAAATAACAGAAACAAAAACGAAACTAAACCAAGCACTCTTTGGGGTATAGAATTTCATGGTTTCAATATCAACTTTTTCGCGATTTCGCCAATAACTATCGGCCTCATACATGATGCTTTTTGTTGGGTTTTTCTTAATTTTTCGAGCATACAGCATAATAAATGTAAACCCTACTGCATTAATAATTAGCCAACACAACAGTCGATATTCTAAGCCACTAAATATGGGCAAATCGGACAATCCTTGCGCTATTCCTATGGTAAACGGATTGAGCATAGCACCCGCAAAACCGAGGTGCGCTGCCACATAAACCAAACATATTCCCACTATGGAATCATAACCCATGGATCTGGCAAGGGGCACTAAAATAATAACAAAGGCAATGGTCTCTTCGCTCATTCCAAAGATAGCTCCAAAGGCACTGAACATAAGCATAATAAGAACCATCACTATATTATCGACCCCCACTGTTTTAA
>JAQVXQ010000052.1 GCA_028709085.1 Salinivirgaceae bacterium
CTCAAATGGCCGATTCTTCTGTTGTTAAACGGCCTAAAATTGGGCTTGTTTTAAGTGGTGGAGGAGCGAAGGGATTGGCTCATATTGGTGTTTTGCATGTATTGGAAGAGGTTGGAATAGTGCCCGATTTTATTGCAGGAACAAGTATGGGGAGCATTATAGGGGGTCTTTATGCTGCAGGATACACTGCCGACCAAATATCGGAAATGAATCGAGATTTGATTTGGACTGATTATTTGTCAAATGCAATTTCACTGGATAAGATCTCCATGGAGCAGAAATATGATTACGGAAAATATATTACTGAATTTCCAATTCGAGGTCGTAAATTGTTTCTTCCTTCGGGTATTATAGAAAGTCAAACGTTTTGGCAGTTTTTTCATAACATGGCTTGGCCTGTTTTGGGGATTTCTGACTTTAATCAATTGCCCATTCCATTTCGATGTTGTGCCACTGAAATTATAAAGGGTGATGTGAAAACTTTTAATAGTGGTAGCGTGCCCAAGGCCATGCGTGCTAGTATGGCAATTCCAGGGTTTTTCTCGCCAGTGATTCAAAATGACACTTTAATCTTTGTTGATGGGGGTGTTGGAAGAAACTTTCCCGTTGAGGATATGATTGAAATGGGAGCCGATATTATTATTGGGGTTTATGTAGGTTCTACAGAGATGATGGATCCCATGCAGGCTCGTTCGGTGGATAAAATCTTAATGCAAACCGCCTTTTTTGCGGGATTAAAAGAGTCTAGGCATGTTATGGATCGTTGCGACCTATTAATAGTTCCTGATTTGAAAGGTAAGGGGTCACAAGACTTTGAATATGGGTTAGAAATTGAACAGTTTGGGAGAATTTCTGCTGAAAAGCATAAGCGTCAATTACAGGCGATTGCCGATTCAGTATATAAGAATGAACCAGCGATTCAAATTCCACGTCCAAAATACGATATTACTTATTATGTGAAAGAGATAAAAGTGGAGGGGGCTGCAATTGTTTCTTCTGATTTTATTATTGCAAAATCGCGCATTAAACTCGACACGGTGGTATCAAAGTATGATTTGAATTTGGCTCTGGATAACATATTTGGAACCCTGTATTTTGATCGGGTAGCCTATCATTTTACTCCTTTGGACGATGGCTTTACCTTAGTTTTTGATGTGCAGGAGAAAGAACCTCGTTTGCTTAAGCTGGCGCTACAAATAAATAATTTTTGGGGTGCAAGTGTTAATCTTAATTATTCGCATAACAACTTGTTTTCAAAAGAGAGTTGGTTTGTGGCAAAAGCGGAGATTTCTAAAATTCCTCGGATTAAAGCTAGTCATATGCAATTTATTGGTAAGCGACAACGCCGATCATTTGAGCTGAATACTTTCTTTAATGCCGATCAAATTCCAGTGTATATATCAACCAATAAGGCAGGAGAATTGCTCGAAAATGATTATGGCGTATCGTTTTTATTCAATACTTCGATTAATAATAACAATCAGTTTTCGGTTGGTACAACTTTCGGGGTAGTGTCATTATACCCCACCGATTCATATAAATTCTTGGTTCCCGAGTCATTGATTGAAAGTGCACACTATGGTGGACTTAAATTTTGGGCATCGTATTCTAAAAATAGTCTCGATCGACACTATTTTCCGCGTGATGGTGGGAGTGTGGATGCAAAAGTTGGGTTTGGATTAAAACCTTTTCTAGAACAAACATATGAAAATAATGAAGGGATTTTAGATTCGTTAACTTCCCCGGATAATTATGTTAATATTAGTTTGGGGCTTGAACGCTATCTTACTTTTCGAAGGCGATATACGCTGATGTTTGGTGGTGATCTGCGAATCACTACAAATCGAACTCCTGTTTTTGATTCGTACTATGTTGGCGGTTCTGAGTGCTTTAGTCGCAATAATGATGTTGCTTTTTATGGGTTGGGTTATCGTGAGGTAGGAATTCCTAATTTTATAATCCTTAAGACTCAATTTAGGGCTAAAATATATTCGGAATTATATGGAATGGCACGTTTAAATTATTTCCAAGGGGCTGAAAAAGAGTTGGGGATTTTCGATAAAGCCTTTGATCCTGAATACGATGTCTTTGGGTATGCCCTTGGTTTGGGCGTGAATTCGATTGCCGGACCTATTATGGTTTGGTTGTCGGGAAATACGATGGACAAAAATATTTGGTGGTATTTTAGTTTTGGATACAACTTTTAATATCGATCCCTCAAAAAAATGGAACGCAGTTGTTTTACATGAGTCCCATTTTTCAGTATTTGAATATTTATAAACCAATCTCCTTTTCAATAAGATAGTTGTTTCTGTCGGATGCTGATCGCGATACGAGTTCTGCCACAAATCCTGCAAGAAACATCTGTGTTCCTATAATCATTGATGTTAGAGCGATGTAGAAAAATGGATTAATGGTAACTCGTTCAGCACTAATTCCTTGGAGTCCTAATATGAGTTTATGAATGCCTAACCATGCTGTAGAAAAGAATCCAATAACGAACATTAAGGTTCCTAGTAATCCAAAAAGATGCATCGGTTTTTTTCCGAAACGTGTGATAAAAAGAATCGACATCAAATCCAAAAAGCCATTTACAAAACGCTCAAGACCAAATTTTGTAACCCCATATTTCCGAGCTTGATGTTTAACAACCTTCTCGCCAATATGATCAAATCCGGCTTGCTTTGCCAATATGGGAATATAACGGTGCATCTCGCCATACACTTCAATGCTTTTGACCACTTCGCTGCGATATGCTTTTAACCCACAATTAAAATCATGGAGCTTTATTTTAGTAGCAATGCGCGCTGTCCAGTTAAACAAACGGCTAGGGATGGTTTTGGAAATTGGATCGTGTCGTTGTTTTTTCCAACCCGAAACCATGTCGTATTTCTGTTTTGTAATCATGTTGTACAGTGCAGGAATTTCGTCAGGACTATCCTGAAGGTCTGCATCCATTGTAATTACAACTTCACCCTTCGATGATTCAAATCCACAATGTAACGCCGCCGATTTGCCGTAATTTCGTTTAAATTTTATTCCCCGTACAGAACCATATTCTGTGGAAAGTTTTTCGATCTCTTTCCATGATTTATCTGTGCTTCCATCGTCCACTAAAATAATTTCGTACGTAAAGTTGTTCTCATACATTACTTTATTAATCCAATCGACCAATTCTGGCAAACTCTCTTCTTCGTTCAAAAGCGGAATAACTACAGAAATATTCATGGTGTTTTATTTTAATTATTAAGGTCTGACATGTCACGGTCAAAGGCCGACGTTTCTTTTTTTCTTTGTAACGAATTGCGCGACATGAAAAAGGCAATTATAAGTGAGAAAATCGAAATTTCAATGGTTACTCCAAAAAGAGTAGTAAACGCTACATAGCCCGGAGTCATAAGTTTTTGGGCAATTTCCAGCATCGTTTCAATGTCATCCCCCGATAAAGCTCCTGTTGCTTGATATGCATTCTGAATCGTTAGAAAGAATTGCTGCATTGCTTCGGGCGAAAATTTGTAAAACAGATAGATGAAAAATGAGAACAGAATAGCAGCATAAAATCCAATTATAAACGAAATTTTAAATGCTTTCTTGAAATTTAAAAACCCAATTTTGTTATCATCTCTATATTTTTTTGTGAAAAAAAGTAGCCCTAAAACGAGCATAATCGTGTTTGCTGTTCCCGCATAACTTTCTGGATCGTTTAATTTTCCGTTTTTTAAATAAAAAATGAACGCCAGTAGAATTAGCACGCCACCAATAATGGCACCATGTTTTGCGCAATATGTATTCAGGGTTTTTCTTGTTTCTTTTATTTCCATTTCTTAGATTTTGAGAGCGACAAATATACTGAAATGTGATGGATTATTACGATTCAAAATAGGTAAAAAGAACGCAATCGCCAATTTGTTCAACGTTATGGTGTTCATACTTAAAGTTTGGCGCCGATATTCCCGTTTGAAATGTCTTATTACCCACAAATCGCAGGGCTTCGTCCCAATATCCCTGATCTATAAATTGTTGCAGAGTAAACGTACCCCCTTCAATAATAATCGATTGTGTTTTATTCAAATAGAGGATATCTAAAATTGTTTGAACATTAAAATCCTCCTCAATTTTAAAGGCTCGTAAATCTTTTATGGCAAATCGGGTGGGATTTGTTGTAAAAACAATTGTTGGTTGTGTACCGTCAAACACATTAAGGTTCAGTGGGAGATCGCCATTGAAATCGACCACTACTCTGGTTGGATTTTTTCCTGATGTGAGTCGCACATTGAGCGATGGGTTATCGAACAGTGCCGTGTTTTTTCCCACCAAAATAGCATCCTCTTCTGTTCGCCATCGATGCACTAGCAAACGTGCTTCGTCGTTGGTAATCCATTGTGGAAGGTTCTCTTTTGGATTACGGATTTTATCCACAAAACCATCGGATGTTTCTGCCCATTTCAGAATTATATAGGGTCGTTTTTTTTCGTGGAATGTGAAGAAACGGATGTTTAACTCCCGACATTTTTCAATTTCTACGTTTATAACAACCTCAATACCAGCGTCCCTTAGTTTAGTGACGCCTTTACCGGCTACCAAACTACATGTGTCAATGGAACCAATAACTACGCGTTTTATTTTGTTTTCTATTATTAAGTCTGTGCAGGGTGGGGTCTTTCCCCAGTGGGAGCAAGGTTCAAGATTAACATATAAGGTCGATTCGGGGATAAGAGATTTGTCAATCACCGAATTTATTGCATTCACTTCGGCATGGGGACCACCATGTTGTCGATGAAAACCTTCTCCTATTATTTTGTTTTTGTGTGTAATTACCGAGCCTACCATTGGGTTCGGACTTGTGGCTCCTCGTCCTCTTTGGGCTAGAAAAATGCATCGCTGCATCATTTTTTTGTCGAAATCGACCATTTCACTACTTTCTTTGTATTTTTGCGTCATGTCTATCACTACTTATCGTCAATTACAACAACTTTTTGTTGAATCGCTAGCGCAAATATACGAACAAAGCGAAATTAAAGCCATTTTCTTTCGGCTTATTGAAGATTTATACCACATTCCAAAGTATAAAATTGTTCTTGATTTTGATCTGCAAATGTCGTCAGAAATGGGAGGGCAACTTTTGGAGTTTCTAAAACAGCTTGAAAAGGCAGTGCCTCTTCAGTATGTTACCAATAAGGCGTTCTTTTACGGACGTGAGTTTTTTGTGAAATCAGGAGTTTTAATTCCACGACCCGAAACGGAGGAACTGGTTCAGCACTGTTTAACGTTTGTGAAAAGCGGATGGTGTGTTTTGGACATTGGCACCGGAAGTGGCTGTATTGCAATTACATTGGCAAAAGAATGTGCTAATATTTTAGTGACCGCCTTCGATATTTCTCCTGTGGCAGTTGAGGTAGCAACCATGAATTGCGATACGCATAAAGCGGATATTCAGATTTTGGAACACAATATTTTTGAACTTCCTGTCTCATTTTACGATCAAAAGTTTGATTTAATTGTCAGTAATCCGCCCTATGTTACCGATGCTGAGAAACGATTAATGCATAAAAATGTTACCGATCATGAACCTCATTTGGCTCTTTTTGTGCCCAACGACGATTCATTGCAGTTTTACGAAGCAATTGCCTTAGAATCAGTCTCCTTGTTGAGTAGTCAAGGCGTTGTTTTTGTGGAGATTAACGAGGTTTTGGGCTATGAAACTAAATTGGTATTCGAGCAATATTTTAATGAGGTAATTGTGATTAACGATTTTCGCGATAAACCCCGATTTGTAAAGGCTTGCGGATTAAAAAAGAGCCACATTGCAACCAACGACATTACAAATATTCGCCATGGAAAATGATCATTTAAACGCAATATTGAATAAGGCAATGGATTATTGTTCCCGATCGGAGAAGTGTGAGTTCGATGTTCGGAAAAAGTTGGTCGATTGGCACGCTGAACCCGCTGTTGTTAACGATGTTATTAATGCCTTGTACGCCGACAAATTTATTGATCATGATCGATATACCCGTGCGTATGTTAACGATGCCGTAAAACTAAAACTTTGGGGCAGGATTAAGATTCGCGCCAATTTGAAAATGAAAAACATCGCATCGTCCACAATCAGTGAAGCATTATTGAATATTGATGAAACAGAGTATCTGGATAAAATTACCTATTTAATTCAATCTCGACACAAAGCGGCAATTAAGGATTATGATTCCAAATATAAAGCCGTTAAATCATTGTATAGCCGTGGATACGAATCGGAATTGGTTCTGAAAGCGATTGCCGTATTGCAGGGGCAGGTTGACGACGATATGTGAAATTATTTTCAACCCTTCTTCCCAAGATATTTGTATTTAACAATGCCTCTTTTGTGTAAAAAGTATTGGCAAGAGACTCCTAATACTCCCAATCCATATTTAATACTTCGTCGAAGATTTATGGACGATGCCTCTTCGAAATATTTTGTTGGACAGGTAATTTCAGCAATCTCAAATCCTTGGTAGAATAATTGAGCAATCATTTGATTGTCAAATATAAAGTCGTCGGAGTTTAGTGAGAAATCAATGGATCGAAGAGCTTTGCCCGAGAATGCTCGGTAGCCTGTATGATACTCGGAGAGTTTTTGACCCATTAAGATATTCTGAAATAGGGTAAGTCCTCGGTTAGCAATATATTTATAAATTGGCATCCCTCCGCGAAGTGCGCCGCCTCCAAGTATGCGCGATCCCAAAACGACATCATAAACATCGTTTGCAATAATGTAGCTCATGGAGTGCAAAAGAGTTGGTGTGTATTGATAATCAGGATGTAGCATGATTACGATGTCGGAGTTAAGCTCGAGTGCTTTTTTATAGCACGACTTCTGATTTCCTCCATATCCTTGGTTTTTCTCGTGATGTACAATGTGCTCTATTCCAATTTTCTTGGCAACTTCGAGGGTGTTGTCTTTGCTACAATCGTCAACCAAAATTACGTGATCCACAATGTCAAAAGGAATTTCATTGTAGGTTTTTTCCAATGTTTGTGCTGCATTATATGCAGGAAGCACTACAGTTACTATTTTATCTAATATCATAACGCTTTACTTAATGTTTTCTTTTGTAAAATACAAATCCGTTTTTCTCTTCAAGCACCAATAAAGTTGGATACAATTTTAATAGGTTATCCATACTGGTAATCTTGGATACAAAATAGGCATCCTTGTCGATGTCGCCCTTCAAAAGCCAATCTTTATTTCTTGAACGATGCTCTTCCACTTCTTTTTTCTGCGTGTAGAAAAGGTGGGCGTAACTTTTAAATCCCAGCGTTTCAATATAAACGTCTTTGTTTTGGAGTGTTTTGTAAAACTCAATCGCTGCATTTTGGGTATATCCTTCTACTTTGGTAATTACGAAAAGCAGTGTCAGATTTATATATAGTATCGAACTGATAGAGAGAACTAATAACCCTTGTTTAGGTGTTTTGTTTGCTTTCCGAAAGTAGTGAAATAAACCAAATAATAGAATTAAACCAATTATAAACTCAAATCCTGTCCAAACTACATCTGCCCCCAAATTGGCAACTGCGAAATCGTCTTTTATTCTCCCTTCTTGGAGCAGCCACGGTTTGATTTTATTGAACATTGAAATTCCGAACATGGGTAAGGCTAGGGAAAACCCAAGAAATGCAATTAGACTATTTTGCCACATGGGAATTCGTTGTTCTTTTTTTAGCACGCTGTTAATGAATCTTGCCGCTAAATAGGTCACTGGAAAGTAAGCGAGCGATGAGTAGTGTAATATTTTGGTTTTTACGATGGTGAAAAGAATCAACACCGTGAGCAGAAGAATAACCATAATCAACCGGAAATGATCTTCGCTCGTTGATAGTTCTTTTTGTTTGCGAAATCCTCCCAGTGCAAAAACCGAAGCCGGAAAAACACCAAGGAAAACAACAACAAAGTGATACAATAAGAAACCCCCATGTCCGGCATCTTGTGTCTTAAAGAGTCTAATTTGATACTCTATAAAGTCGGCAAGAATGGTGTAATTTCCCACCATGATTTGCAAAATAAACCAAAACCCTCCCGTGAGAATTAATGCTATGGTAAAGAGAGCAATCTCTTTTAATGTGAATTTTATTTTAAATCGCTTTATGATTAATAGTACAATTCCAACAATGGCGAATATTAATAGGGCAACCGGACCTTTGGTCAGTATTCCCAGTCCTATTGCTAGGCCTGCCAGCGTGGCTTGCACTGATTTGGAACCAACAAAATCGGAATCGGTGTAATTTATTGCGAAGTATATTCCAAGAAATATAAACAGATTAAACCACGGATCGATAATCCCAGTTTTAAAGTATAAAAAGGGGAGTATAGATCCCGCATACGCAAGAACCCATATAATTCCAAACTGTTTATTGCTTGTTTTTTTACCAATGGCATATAAAATCAGTAGGGTTGCAATGCCACAAATGGCATTTGGAAAACGCGCAGCAAACTCATTAACGCCAAAAATCGACATCGATAATGCCTGCATCCAAATAAAGAGAGGTGGTTTTTCCCAAAAAGCTTCAAAGTTTATTTGAACCGTTAAAAAGTCTCCCGATACAAGCATCTCTCGTGCCGATTCAGCGAAATTGATCTCATCCCAATCAAATAAATGCACTTGTCCTAAAAATGGAATGAAAATCAACGAACTTAATACAAAAATAATGAGATAATTGCGGTCAATTTGGGTTAATAGTTTCATTTTACTCTGTTTTTTAATCGAACTTGCTTGATATGGTATGAAAGCGACAAATCGAGTTTTGGATTTTTGTTTTCAGTTGAAAAGTAAAAAATGAGTATGGCACAAACTGTACCTAAAAGCGACCCAAAGGTTACATCGATTAAAAAATGTTGCGATAGATACATCCTAGCATAGCCAACCAGCACCCCGCATAGTAAAAAGAAACATTTTAATACGTTTGATTTTACCATAAATGACATCGCAATGAATATGGCAAAGGCCGTTGTTGTATGTCCCGAGGGAAAACTGTAATACGAAGCAACTTTTATACCTTCTATAAAACGCAGTTCCGCAATGCCTTCAAAAACCACCTTTGGTCGATCGCAATTAGGGAAGATCAAGTGTTTAAAAAATTGGGCTAAAAGTCCGGATATGGCAAAGGAAAGAAAATGAATTATGGCGTATCGATATCGTATAAATAAAAGTGTAATTACAACCCCAATAGCAAAAAGTCCTTCTCCAAGATGGCTGGTAAGTTTGAAGAAAAAGTCAAGTAAAGATGAATGATGTTGATTTATAAAAAGGTGTATTGCTGTTTTTTCTGAAATAAACATAATTGCTAAACCTGTAGCAAATACAAATAAATAAAGAAGAAGAATTAAACGTTCTTTTTTTAAAAAATCAATCATAATAAAACGCATATGAATATAGTTGAAAACTACACAAAGAAACGAATTTTGTAAATCTTGTGCAAGTCAATTCCCGTTTCTAAATGAAAAATCAGCCATTACGTTTAATGTTGCAATGGCTGATTTTATGAGATTGATCTAAATTGTTGGACTCTGTTATATAGCATTCAAATTAGTTTACATTCGGAGACTTCTTTTTATAATATTGTTGAAAATGACGTGTGAAACGCTGACATGTGTTTCATTCTAACTCTGGAATTTAATTTCACTCCCATCTCGTAGGAAAAGGCTTCCACTTGATTTTGTGAGTGTAACTCAATGTTTTTGTTGAATGTGCTTCCTTTTTTAATCCCATGTCATCACAAATGCTGTAAAAGGGTTGCCTTTACTTATAGATTGTGGTATATCAAGTTTCACATTTGTACATCCCGATAATTCCAGTGCTTGTACCATCCATCCGGCAATTCGTGCATCTGTAACGGCATCGGATTTTGAGAATTTTGTGATATTCAAGGTTACGTGATTTTTGCCTTTACTAACCACTTTCAATTCCGATGGATCATAATATGCTTGCAGAATTCTGCCGGCTCGGTCAATAATATGACCAGGCGAACTCATCTTTACATATAATTTATAAATGCCATTTAGGGTAATTTTAGCACTGTAACTGCCACATTCCCATGCTCCTTTCGTATTATCGTTGTATATCAATTTTGACATTATCCGAGTAGGAATTATAATGGCATCTTCAATAGGATACCAATCGGAGGCTTTTACGATATTCGTAAATATTTTTCTTGACTCAGGAGGAAGTGCATTAATCCATTCTGAGTAGTGCTCTTTATGACAAGCTGTAATAAATTCAGGGATTGTTTTTACTGCGGTACCTTTAACTTTCATGGCTCCAAGATTAGTAAATTATGCTTTTGGTTTCCTTTTCAACAAAAAAGCCCCAGTAAAACATAATGGGGCCTTTAAAATTCGATCTGCATTTGATTTGAAAGTTAATTAAATTCTTCGTCAAATGCGGTCTTTTTTAATTCTTTTTTTCCTTCTTTTAAGTTTTTACGCGCTTTTTCAACTTTAATTTCCGCACGCATTTTCTCGGCGTTTTCATGGGATAATCGCACGCAGATCCAATATTCGTATTTGGTTTCTTCAATTTTGTATATGTCAAAACCTTTTAATCGAGTTGGTTCAATGTCGAATTCAGGGTTTACGCTATCACCGGATATATTGACTCCGCTAATTGCTTCAGCTAGATTTTTAAGTGCTTTTTGACGCGCATCTTCAACATAATCGTTTGTGTATCTTTCACTGGTTTGTCGATACACAGTTTTTGGGTTTTTGTTTTTAAATGCCATTCCAACACCATATACAAATTCCTTATCCGCCTTTTTGTCGGCCCATGAGGGGGCTTTAGCAAGGGAAACAGTTGTTGATATGATGAAAATTATGCCCGTTAATAATAATTGAGTTAAAAGTCTGTTTTTCACGGTGTTGTGTTTTAAGTGATTTGTTTTTCTTGTTCTTTATTTGACACGATAAATACAAAATTGTTTTTTATCGATATAAAAGTAAGTCAAATTTAGTGCAAAAAAAAGAATTTCGTGTTACATTAGCATTCTGTTAACAGTTGAGTTATATTGAATGAAAAAGCGAGGAACACCTTAACTGTGTTCCTCGCTTAATAATTTATGAAAACTAATTATTTTAACATATTTAAGTTCTCAGTGAATTCAGTTGTGGCGGCTTCTATTTCGCTCTGTTTTTCGTCCAACGCTTTTTTATATGCGTCTATATATCCATCTCCACTTTCGCCTTTTTCTATTGCTTTTCGCTCTTCTTCTATCTGACTATTAATTTTATTCATACTTTCATAATAGTCCACAGCAAGTGCTTTTAGCGTTTCATAATCAGAGTTTTCGCCGTCTCTTGAAATTACACTGTCGCTATTTAACTCTTGAAACTTATTATTGAAGAGTTTTAATTTTGTTATGCTGTTGTCAACATCTTTAGCGGCATCTTCTTTTTTACATGACGAAAAAGAGATAACAAGTGCGACTAAGCTTATGATATACAATAATTTCTTCATTTCTGTATCTTCTTTATAATTAATTACTTAGTTATTTTTTCAAGCCATTTAACCATGAATAGCATCGTGATCATGGACAACAGACAAGCGGTAACAAAAACACTCCATGTTAACCATAGTGGAACGCTTTCGTAAAGAATAGCTCCAATAAATAGAAGCTGGTTTCCTAAAGCAGTTGCACCTAGCCAACCACCTTGCATAATTCCTTGGTATTGGGGCGGAGCTACTTTCGAAACAAATGATATTCCTAATGGACTGATAAATAGCTCGGCAACGGTCAATATAAAGTAGGTTCCAATGAGCAGAAACGGAGTAACTTTATTGGCATCCGAGAGTGGAGCCCCTTCAATTTCGCCGAATAATGGAAGACCAAATGAGCCGAACGACATTACAATATATGCGGTTGCTGCGATTCCCATACCAATAGCAATTTTCTTTGGTGTGGAAGGTTCCATTCCTTTGCTTCGCAACCATCCGAAAATTCCCATAATAATTGGGGTGAGAAGTACGATGAAAAGAGGATTTATGGATTGGAATATTTCCGCTCCTTCAATTGTTACGATTCCTAAATTAATGGCAATGCCACTTAAGTCGGTGTAATCTCTCGCAAACATCGTTAGCGTTAAACCGTTTTGGTGAAACGAAAACCAGAAGAAAATAACGATTCCAAAAACTGCGAATAAAGCATACATGCGTTGTTTTATCTCTGCAATGCTCATTTCTGAACCATTCGCTGTTGCGTTACCTGAGCTTGCGTCTTTTTTCTGAACGTTCGGGAATTTCGACTTGTTGGATAAATATATAATTACCGAAATCGCCATTGCAACAATAGCTGCTCCAAAAGCGTAGTGAAATCCAGTATTAAATACGTTTAGGTAGTTGCTTGCAAAATCGGTCAAATTATCAATAACGCCACTATTGATTTTTGTAGCTAATGTTTGAAATCGTGAAATTGGATCCAGTGCAAATACTTGTTCTGCCAATCCTTGTGCGTTATCTAAAATACCAGAACCCATTATTTTTGTCGATTCGAGTGTTCCTTGAACTTGCTTATGACATAAAGCCGGTAAGTTTGCATCATATAATAAATTGTTGCTGTTTAACCACCAGTTACGAATACCAATTGCTGTAAAGGGTGCAAAAATTGCCCCTACGTTAATGAACATATAAAATAATGAAAAACCAGAGTCTCTCATTTTTCCGTATGTTTCATTGTCATACATTTGACCAACCAAGGCTTGGAGGTTTCCTTTGAAAAGACCATTTCCAAAAGCAATAACAAATAAACCGACACATGTTAATACCAACATAAGGGTATATACATTCTCGGGAACGGGAGTTCCTGTGGGAATGGCAATTATAAAATAACCTAATGCCATGATGATTAATCCAGCAAAGATAGTTCCTTTGTAATTGCGGATACGGTCAGCAATAAGACCTCCTACAAACGCAAGAATGTAAATAGAGAAGTAAAATACTGAGTAGATTAAACCCGCATCTTTTCCATTCAATCCAAATTTTGCTTGTAAAAATAGCACTAAAATAGCCATCATAGTGTAGAAGCCAAATCGCTCTCCCATGTTTGCTAATGCCGCGGCAATAAGCCCTTTAGGGTGTCCTTTAAACATAATCTTCTGTTTTTAGTTTTAAATTGTTCTTTGGGCGCAAATATAATATATTTTTTCCTCTCCCAAGTCGATTTTGTGAAATAGGGTGTTTATATTTGTAATTCATTCAGTTTCAAAGGTTAAATATGATGTGTAAAATACTAACTAGTAAAGAAATACGAGAAGTTGACGCTTATACAATTATTAACGAGCCAATCGCATCCATCGATTTAATGGAACGCGCAGCGTTATCTTTATTAAAAGAGATAAGATGTTTATTTCCAGGACACAAACAATTTGTGATTTTTGCCGGCCCAGGAAACAATGGTGGCGATGCCGTTGCCTTATATCGTTTAATGTCCGTTGAGGACTTTAATGCTCAGTTGTATGTAGTCAATGAGGGACGCAAATATTCGACCGATTGTTCTACTAATTTGCAAAAATTGGACACATTAAATATACCATATATACATCTTGGTTCAATTCAGGACATTATTCCATTTGATTCCGAATTTATTGTTATCGACGGGATATTTGGTTCCGGCTTGTCTCGGTTCGTTCAAGGATTTTACTTAGAGGTTGTGAATTATATTAATAATCTGGACAATACCGTGGTTTCTATCGATATGCCAACGGGTTTGGTTGATGCCAATAATAGTGAAAATAGAGGTGCAATTGTAATGGCGAATTACACATTGACCCTACAAGTGCCCAAATTATCGCTAATGTTCAGCGAAAACGAACTGTTTGTAGGTGAATTTCGCATTGTTGATATTAATTTGCATCTCGAAGGACTCCAAAAGGCAAAAACAAATTATTACTTGTTGCAAAATCAGGATTTGAAATTATTATTGAAGAAGCGTTCCGACTTTTCATACAAAGGAACATTCGGCCACGCCTTGATAATCGCTGGTAGCCAAGGTAAATATGGCGCAGCTCTTTTATCTTCAAAGGCGTGTTTGCGTTCCGGAGCCGGATTGGTTTCGTTGTTGAGCGTTGAAGCGAATAATCGACAAATGGATTCCATAATCCATAATTCGTTCCCGGAGGCTATGATTTTGCCATTCGAGTCTCTTTTTGTTGATGAGGTTGCTATGAAATTCTCAATTATAGCCATTGGTCCGGGGATTGGGTTGAGTAAAGATGTCGAAACTCGTTTCGAGGGAATACTGAAAACACTGAAATGTCCATTTGTGCTTGATGCTGACGCAATTACCATTTTGTCTCGACGATCCGATCTTTTGGAGATAATTCCTGAAAATAGTATTATTACTCCTCATGTTGGAGAATTTGACCGGTTGGTAGGCCCAAGTTCCAATAGTTTTGAACGGTTGCAAAAGGCAATTCTTTTCTCCATAAAACACAAAGTGATAACAGTTTTAAAAGGTGCAAATACGGCAATTGTTGATACGAATGGGGTTGTTTGGTTCAGCAATTCTGGCAATCCCGGAATGGCAACTGCCGGCAGTGGCGATGTTTTAACGGGCATGATTGCAGGGATTAGATCATCTGGATATTCGGCTTTGCAATCAGCGCAAATGGGAGTGTGGCTGCATGGCATGGCTGGAATGCAAGCACTTGGTAAGCAATCGTTTGAGAGCCTTATTGCCAGTGATATAATTGAGAATATTGGGGGTGCTTTTAAGTCATTAACACAGTGAGTATAGTGCAATTCATTTGAAAAGTGTATATTTGTCAGTTCAAAAGAAAGTTATGATTAAAAAATTGTTGTTTTTAATTGCAATGGTGGTTTTTTTTATTGCCTGCAAGACTACGAATGAGCTTGTTAAGCCATATATAGTATCCTATAATGACGCAAAAGAACCGGCTTTGTTTATGTACAATTTGCCAGCAACAATGCTCGAATTTGAGGTTACTGTAAAGCAAACTCAAAAAATTAAAGGGCCTTATGCCGATTATGGAGTGCGATTTTTGGGATTGATTAATACTGCCATTATTGAAAGAAATTCCAAACGTTTTGAAATTGTAAACGTCAACGTAAAAACTCATTTTGTTCAAGATTCAGCAAATTGGTATTGTTATATTCATAACTCCGAATCCTTGCCAAGTTTTGTGGTTACCGATAAAAACGTTTTAGCAGGAATCAATACCGATATAGAATTGAATGAGATATCGGAGATGATAACCGAAAACATACCATCACCTAAAGATTTAAAGGTTTTTTTTATTGACTTAGGAATGCAGAAAATTCTTATCGAGGAGATCCAGACCGTTTATCGTGAAATTAAAACGGATTCAAGTGTCGTTAAAGTCCCTGTAAAAGAGTATGTTAAGTCGAAACGAAACGAAGAAGAACTTGCCCGATTAGCGGCGGATTTTATAACTCGCTTAAAAACCTTGCGCTTTGAGTTGGTCGCTGGACTTTATGAGGTATTTCCCGATGGTCGATCCCTTGAAGCGACCATAAAAGAGATGTATGATGTGGAAAAACGCTATGTGGAATTGTTCACTGGAGTTGCAAAAGATACTACCTATACCTACACCTTTACCTATACACCAAAACATGAAACTGAAACGCCCTTGTCGAAAGTGCTTTGCTATTTTGACGACGAGTCAGGGGTTTCACTTATTTTGCCAACACAACAGTATGCCAATAATAATAAGAATCAACATTTTATTGTTGAACTGAATTACGATAGTTATGACCCACTTATTGACCAGCGAATTACTCCTGGGGGACCGGTATATCGAATTCCGGCATTGTGTAATGTAATATTGAAAGTGGGCGATAAGCCAATCAGCATGTCTAAACAATATATAAATCAATTGGGAAATGTATATCAATTGCCCATTGATGTTCTTAATAGCAATAAATATCAGATCGAATTTGATCAACAGAGCGGAAATATCAGACGTGTGAATTCTCCATTGGAGCCTGTATTGCCAAAGAAAAAGAGATGAAATATCGATTAACAGATATTTTTATTAACATGGATTTTGATTGTTCATCCATAAACTAAACAGTAAAATTCTATCTTTGTCGATTCGTAAAATGCGTGATTAGAAATCGTGCGTGTTAAAATAAAATGAAATTATTCTGTAAATAAGTATAAAACAAGAAAACAGATGAGTGGATTAAAAATTGTGGTGTTGGCAAAACAAGTCCCGGATACTCGAAATGTCGGGAAAGATGCCATGAAAGCCGATGGTACTGTAAATCGTGCTGTATTAGAAGCGATATTCAATCCGGAGGATTTGAATGCGCTTGAACAAGCCCTTGAATTGAAAGACCGTGTTCCTGGAACTACGGTAACAGTTTTAACAATGGGACCAGGTCGAGCAGCTGAAATAATTAGGGAAGGTCTTTATCGCGGAGCTGATAATGGGTTTTTATTAACCGATCGCGCATTTGCTGGAAGCGATACGCTAGCAACATCGTATGCCATTTCAAAAGCCATTGAGAAAATTGGCGCTTTTGATGTAATAATTGCTGGTCGTCAAGCCATTGACGGCGATACAGCCCAAGTTGGACCTCAAGTTGCCGAAAAACTGAATCTGCCTCAGGTTACCTATGCCGAGGAAATTCTGAATGTAAAAGGGAACGAAATTACAATCAAAAGACGTTTGGAACGAGGAATTGAAATTGTGAAAGCTAAAATGCCATTAGTAATAACGGTAACAAGTTCAGCACCTGATTGCAGACCTCGTAATGCAAAGCATACAATGAAATTTAAGCATGCGAAAACTGTTTCTGAAATGCAAGATGCTACGGAAGACTATTTGCAATTATACAACTCAAGACCCTACTTGCAAATTCCTGAGCTTAGTGTAATCGACGTACAAGCCGATTTAGTTCAGTTGGGATTAACAGGATCACCAACCAAAGTGAAAAACATTGAAAATGTGGTTTTACAAGCTAAAGAGTCTATGACGATTGGAAATAACGATCAGGAAATAGAGGCTATGATGGTTGAGCTAATTAAAAACCATACAATAGGTTAATTGAAGGTTAAACTTAAAAATTAAATTACCGTGAACAACTTGTTTGTATTTTGCGAAATAGAAGATGGCCAAGTAGCAGATGTGAGTCTTGAACTTTTGACAAAGGGAAGATCGCTGGCTACTCAATTGGGCTGTAAGCTGGAAGCTATAGCCATTGGTTATAAATTGAATGATATAGCTCAACAAATAATACCCTATGGTGTCGATGTTCTTCACATCGCCGATGATAAAAGATTAGTACACTATTTAACATTGCCATACGCAGCAATTGTTAACGATCTTTTTGCTAAAGAAAAACCACAAATTGCCCTTATGGGAGCAACTTCAGTGGGTCGGGACCTTGGTCCACGAGTCTCTTCTGCATTGAAAAGTGGTTTAACAGCCGACTGTACTTCGTTGATGATTGGAAATCACGAAGATAAAAAGGCCAATAAAGTGTATGAGAATTTGTTGTATCAAATTCGTCCTGCTTTTGGAGGAAACATTATTGCTACAATTATTAATCCCGACTGTCGCCCACAAATGGCAACCGTAAGGGAAGGCGTAATGAAAAAAGAGGTGTTTAATGTCGCATATAAGGGCGAAATTAAAAATATTGATGTTAAACCAATTCTTACTGATGCCGATTTTGTGGTTTCTATAATAGAACGACACATCGAAAAACGAAAAATCAATATCCAAGGATCACCAATTGTTGTGGCCGGAGGATACGGAGTAGGATCGAAAGAGAATTTCAAATTGCTTTATGAACTAGCCGACGTTTTAGGAGGTGAAGTGGGCGCTTCTCGTGCAGCAGTTGACGAAGGATATGCTGACCATGAACGTCAAATTGGACAAACAGGAATAACCGTCCGTCCAAAATTATATATCGCATGTGGAATTTCAGGACAAATTCAGCACCGCGCTGGAATGGACGAATCAGCAATGATTATCTCAATTAACACAGATCCACACGCCCCAATCAACGCAATTGCCGATTATGCAATAACCGGAAGTGTTAGCGAAATCATACCTAAAATGATTAAGGCATATAAGAAAAACAGTAAATAAAATAAGAAAAACATAAAGCAATGGCTAATTTCTATACCGATAATTCAGACATGAAATTTCATCTAACGCATCCGTTGATGAAAAAAATAGTTGCCATTAAAGAGAACAACTATTCTGAAAAAGATTTATACGATTATGCTCCTGTTGATTTTGAAGATGCTATTGACAGTTACGATAAAGTTCTAGAGATTGTTGGAGATATCTGTGGCAACACAATTGCTCCAAATGCAGAATCAGTTGACCAGGAAGGACCCTCCGTTGTAAAC
Source organism: Salinivirgaceae bacterium (assembly GCA_028709085.1). Taxonomy (GTDB): domain Bacteria; phylum Bacteroidota; class Bacteroidia; order Bacteroidales; family Salinivirgaceae; genus JAAYQU01. Next base: position 18,376 of record JAQVXQ010000052.1, read on the forward strand.
CATCGTGTGGTTTATGCACGCGGTACAGCCGAAAATCATGCAGCATTGACAAAAGCTGGACTTGTTGGCATGTCGCTTCCTCGAAAATATAATGGATTGAATTTCTCCATGGTTCCCTATGTAATGGCTGCCGAACTGGTTTCAAGAGCCGACGGCGGATTTGCCAACATCTGGGGATTGCAAGATTGTGCCGAAACCATCCACGAATTTGCCTCCGATGAGATTAAAGATAAATACTTACCTCGATTTAATGAAGGCGCAACAGCAGCCATGGGCTTAACGGAACCCGATGCAGGGAGCGACTTGCAGGCAGTTCAGTTAAAAGCAACCTACGACGAAGCAAAAAAAACATGGAAGTTAAATGGTGTTAAACGCTTTATTACCAATGGTGACGCTGAAATAAACCTCGTACTTGCCCGTTCCGAAGAAGGAACAAGCGATGGTCGCGGGTTGTCTCTTTTTGTTTACGACAAAGTTGACGATGCTGTTATTGTACGACGCATTGAAAATAAACTCGGAATTAAAGGATCTCCAACATGCGAACTCGTGTTTACAAACGCACCAGCAGTATTGGTGGGAGATCGTAAATTAGGGTTGATAAAATATGTGATGTCACTCATGAATGGTGCCCGTTTGGGCGTTGGTGCACAATCGGTTGGGATTGCCGAAGCAGCATATCGCGAGGCGTTAGCCTATGCCGCTGATCGCGCCCAATTTGGCAAAACCATTAACCGCTTTCCAGCAGTTTATGAAATGTTGTCTAATATGGATGCGAAAACGAAA
>JAQVXQ010000208.1 GCA_028709085.1 Salinivirgaceae bacterium
AATTTCGACCGATTTAGTGCCCAATTGAACATATCGTCGTTTCGATTTCTGCCCAGAACTAATATGTGTTTGCCAATATTCGCCAATGGGCTGTAGGAAATAGTTGTGTAACTGATCGACGGTTTTTGTCCCTTGAATTAAACCTATAAAATCGACGGAACGGCTCAGCAAGGCAGATAATTGCGCCAATCGGATGGTTGGGAAATTGGCAGGTCGCAGACGAAAGAATTTCCAAAGCCCCTTGTCTATGGGAGTAAGAACAAAGCGATGTTTTAGCAACTGAAACTCCTTTTGCAAACCCTCTTGATAGGCATCCACAGGAGTGGATTCCAAAAAACCAGCTTGTCCAAATAAAGCAGCTTCTATTGCCATTGGATTACCGGAAATCTTAGTCAACGTTTGCAAGGATAGCTGTCGAGAGAGCATTTCAAAAGGAATGGCATTGGTTTTAAATCCAAAATTAATGGCTAACAATCGATAAAAAACCTCATTGTAATGCCCATTGGTTTCGTTGAGCATTTCAACAATGGCTATCGATTTTCTTTCGAGCCGTTCAACGGCGAGCGATTCAATCCACATGGAACGCAAGGAGGAGTCAACGGTTCCAAATTTATCCTCACAAGGAATCCATCGGCGCGATTGAAACAGATTTTGATAATTCTCTTCAATTTTAGGATGAAACTTCAGTTGCAAAACAGGAATTGGTTCCCCTTGGCGCGTACATATTTCCATATCATGCTCCACCACAACATGAAGTATAACATTGTCGTAGAGTCGATTTTCGGAGTGTCGATGTTGGTTCCAATCCGATGATTTTCGATGTATTTCGACACAACCAGCCCAGAGTGTTGTACCAATTTTAACCCGAGAGTCCATAAAATCGGGCCCGGCATCGCTATTTTGCATTCCCGGAGCCACCACCTCAACAGCCAGACCATCGGTTGTGTGCATGTTTCGGCTATCGTAGAGCGCGTGTTGCCAGATATGTTGAATAAGGAGTTCGTCCATTGCAACCATTTTTATTGCAAGTTAGGGATTTGGCTACAATAAATTTATAGTTTGTTTTAATTAATTTTGCATTACAACCAAGTTACAACTCAAAGTGTTCACGAATGCGCATCTCTATGTAGCGAACTATATCGGGACTTAGTGCATCGATAATAAAGTGTGCTCTTCGATAAAACGGATCACGCCGTTCAAGGGTAGTTTCAATAAATCCTTCTAGCTCCTCAGAGGTAAGTTCGTGCAAAAGGGGTCTTGGTTTTTTCGAAGTTATTAATCGCGAGAGTATTGCTTTTGGTGGCAAATAGAGATAAAAACACAATCCTTTTTCAAGAATCGCATCCATATTATCATAAAAACAAGGCGTTCCACCTCCGGTTGAGATTACGGTATCAACAAGTTCTGATGTTCCATGGAGTACCTGCCGCTCGTATTTCCGAAACCACAATTCGCCCTTATTGGCAAAAACGGTGGTCAATTTCTCCCCTAATTCCGATTCGGCAATGTAATCCGTATCGGCAAATGTCCAACCAAGTCTTTTGGCAAGGCGCCTTCCTACCGTAGTTTTTCCGGCACCCATAAATCCTACCAAATAGACTCGTCGCATCATAAATCTAGGGTTAGTTGTCCTGATTCGGGGTCATGGGGTTCATCATGATCCGAAGAAGCTTCATCCAAATCCTCCTCTTCCTCTTCCTCTGGCATGGGTGGCGAAACATTGGTTATTGACTTCACCTCATATGTGGTTAATCTTTTCCCTTTTGTTTTATCGCCCTTAACGCCAATAAACTCCTCGGCATCAATAATTTCGTCAGGACGCATTGCGTTTGTTCCTCCAAAAGCGATACTAAACTGCGGTTGTGGATGTCCTGAAAGTTCAACAAGATACGAATCTTTATGATCACCAATAATGGAAACTACTTTGTTGTTAGGTTCAGCAACAAATCGTTTTAAATAATAATATTTCTGTTCTCCTTCATAGAAAATACATGAATAGACTCGATCGGGATTCATTTTTTCAACGTGTAAAATCCCATCATTAAATCGAGTGGTTAATTCAAATCCGGTGGTTGAATAGGTTCCGTCCTTATAAAAAACAACAATCCGTTCTTCTCCTTTAAACTCGCCAAGCAAATTACCATTCCCCTCTGTATTAAGGCGTTGAACAGTTGGATCGAACCAAATTTTCAGTCCGCCCAAAGTCGAAGTTCCCTTTCCATACAACGTTATTTTATGAACCTCATTTTTGGTAAGAATATTCCCCAACGACTGTCGTCCTTTTATTTTAATGGAGCTAAAATCAAACTCGGATGTCAATTTTTTCAATTTCATCTTTGGCTTTAGCGACACGCGAATGGTTTCCGCTTCGCCATTGGGATTTGCTGTAAAATAGAGCAATTTTGATCCCTTTTTGCCTTGGGTAATATCGTATTCCGTATTTCGGGTGATGTTTCGCACCTGAAACCGTTTCACATAATATATTCCACCCATGCCATCGCGATAAACTGCATTATAGGTTGTCCGGCTATCGCTTCTGCGCCAAATACCGACATGAATAATATCCTTGCCGATAAATATTTTAGGCTCTATTTTTACAACCTTGTACATCCCATTGGAGCAAAAAGCAATAACATCGTCAATATCGGAACATTCGCAAATAAATTCATCTTTTTTGAGTCCAGTACCAATAAACCCCTCCTTAAAATCGCAATAGAGTTTCTCGTTTGCAACAATAACTTGGTTGGCTTCTATATTTTCAAAATTTCGTATTTCAGTTTTTCGTTCGCGCCCCTTGCCATATTTTTTAGCAATTTGTTCAAACCAGCGAATGGTATAATCGACAATATGAATCAAATTATTTTCAACCTCTTCAATTTCAGCCTCCACACCCTTAATGTGCTCATCGGCTTTTTTGATGTCAAATTTGGAGATTTTACGTACCGGTTTATCGGTCAGTTTTAGAAGATCGTCGCGTGTAATTTCACGGCGCAATCGATCTCGATAGGGATCAAATCCACGATCAATGGCGTCAATTACCTGTTCCCAAGTATCAGTATCCTGTTCCAAAAGGCGATAGATACGTTCCTCGAAGAATATTTTCTCTAACGACGACAAATGCCAATCTTCGTTCAATTCGGACAATCGAATCTGCAACTCGCTTTGTAAAAGAAATTGGGTTTGCTTGGTCGAATATTTCAACATTTCGCTCACGGGCAAAAAGTGGGGTTTGTCCTCAAAAATCACACAGGAGTTGGGCGAAATACTCACTTCGCAATCGGTAAACGCATACAGCGCATCGATGCTTTGATCGGGAGAAGTACTTGGTGCTAAATGAATTAGAATTTCTATTTTTTCGGACGTGTTATCATCCACCTTTTTGATTCGGATTTTACCTTTATCGTTGGCTTTAATTATGGAGTCAATAATTGACGACGATGTGCATCCGAATGGGATTTCTGTAATTTTGAGCGTTTTGTTGTCCTCTTTAACAATTTTAGCTCTCACTTTTACCGCTCCGCCACGCAATCCGTCGTTGTATCGATCCACGTCAATGGATCCTCCGGTGGGAAAATCGGGGTAAAGTTTAAACGGTTGATTTTTCAGATGCTTTATACTGGCATCGATGAGTTCCATGAAATTATGGGGCAATATTTTCGATGCTAAACCCACCGCAATCCCCTCAACCCCCTGTGCCAACAGCAATGGAAACTTCACTGGAAGTGTTACGGGTTCGTCGTTTCGCCCGTCGTAAGAGAGTTTCCACTCCGTAGTTTTCGGATTAAAAACCACGTCAAGCGCAAACTTGCTCAATCGGGCTTCAATATATCGTGGAGCAGCGGAGTTGTCGCCCGTTAGAATGTTTCCCCAGTTTCCTTGCGTATCAATTAGCAGCTCCTTTTGACCCAATGCAACAAGAGCATCACCAATAGAAGCGTCGCCGTGTGGGTGAAACTGCATGGTGGAACCGATAATATTTGCCACTTTATTATATCGACCATCTTCCATTCGTCTCATGGAGTGCAGGATACGTCGGTGAACGGGCTTTAAGCCGTCGTTCAAATGAGGTACAGCACGTTCTAAAATCACATACGAAGCATAATCAAGAAACCAATCTTGGTACATTCCGGTTAAACGCGTTGTTTTCTCTTGATCAGTAGCCTCTGTTTGTTTTTCTGGATTCGCTGAATCTAGATCTTTTTCATTGGGTGGAACTTCGTCGTACATTATAATATAGTTCTTTTTCTAATTTTGGGTATGGAAATCGATCTAAAATTGATCTCCGTTTTGCATAAATTCGTTCAAATTTTATTTTCAAACCACTAGTATATTGCTTCGGCAACATCTTCTTCAATATCCTCTTCAATACGAAGGTTATCAATAATAAATTCCTGTCGTGTTGGTGTGTTTTTCCCCATGTAGAAGGAGAGCAATTCCGATATTTTATCGCCTTTCTTGAGCGTAACTGGGTCTAAACGAATATCGGCACCAATAAAGTTTTTAAATTCATCGGGGGAGA
>JAQVXQ010000209.1 GCA_028709085.1 Salinivirgaceae bacterium
ATGGGGAATGTCGCATGGGCTGGAACGAAATGATTTTGATCAAATAATGATTGATTATAAACAAAAACACAACATTATGCAGAAAACTGATTTTTCGCCAAAAATAATGCGGGAAATGGCCTTTGCATATAAACAATTTCTTGTAGATAATAACATTCAATTTGAATCAGATCCATTTTTACAGATTAAAAAAGCCATTATTTCGGTCTTTAATTCTTGGGACACTCCACGCGCAAAAGTATATCGAAAACATCTACAAATTGCCGACGAATGGGGGACAGCAGTCATTGTACAACAAATGATTTTTGGAAACTTACATAAAAAATCAGGATCAGGGGTTCTTTTTACCCACGATGTACATGAAAATGCATCGGGTATAAAATTAGCTGGCGACTTTTCATTCCTTAGTCAAGGAGAGGATATTGTTGCTGGATTAATTAGTACATTGCCCATTAGTGAAAAACAGCGCGTTAAATACTACCAGAAAACTCCTTTTTCATTGGAAAGTGCATTTCCTAAAATATTTGGAAAACTTCAAGAAATTGCACACGATCTGATTGACATTCATGGCTTTGGTCATCAAGAAATTGAATTTACCTTTGAAACCCCTGAACCTGAAGGGCTATACATTTTACAGACTCGCGACATGTCTATTGTTAAACAGGATAAAATGGAGGTTTTTGATACTCCCGAGAACGACATGATCCGTGTGGGCTGTGGAATAGGTATCGGAAATAAGGTGTTAAATGGGGTTATCGTATTCGACAAAGAAGATTTTATGCTTTTGAAGCAGAAATATCCAGATAAAAATGCAGTGCTGGTTCGACCTGACACCGTTCCCGACGATATTGAAATGATTTTTGAATGCGAGGGACTTTTGACCGCACGAGGAGGAGCAACATCTCACGCTGCCGTTACTGCATCTACATTGGGAAAAACCTGTGTAGTTAATTGCAGCGAAATGGTGGTGTATGAAAAAGATAAAAGGTGTATTATTAATGATGTTGTCTTTGTAGCTCACGACCCCATTGCCATTGATGGTAATAAAGGAGTTGTATATAAAGGTAATTATCCAGTAAAAATACAAGAGTTGTAATGTACTAACAATCTAAATATATTTATCATGGCAATCAGTATTAATGAGAAAAAACTGTTGGGAATTAACGGTTTAGGTCGTATCGGAAAATTAACACTCTGGTATCATTTAGTTTCAAAAAGTTTTGATGGCATTGTAATAAATGTTGGTCGCAGTGTCGGTAAAAACTTAGAGAATCTTGTGCATGCTATGACTACGGACTCAACGTATGGCTCCTTAAGTCTTTTTTTAAATGGACATTCAGGAAAAACAATCAAGATTGAGATTGTTGATAGTGAAAACGGAGAAATTGAAATCGATGGCTTTCCCATTAAAATTCTGACCAAAGAGAGAAATCCGCAAAACATTAATTGGAAAAAAGAAGGTGTAAGAGTTGTTGTGGATTGCACCGGCAAATTCTTGGATCCTACCGTGCCCTCAAACGACCCCAAAGGAAGTATTGCGGGACATTTGGTAGCAGGAGCACAAAAAGTGATTGCCAGTGCACCATTTAAAATTAAAAATGGAACCGCCAGCGATGCCGATGATTATCCTACCTTGATTTATGGAATTAATCACACAAGTTTTAATCCCACAGAACATCAAATAATATCGGCGGCAAGTTGTACAACAACCGGATTAGCACACATGATAAAACCATTGCTCGACGATAAAGAAACCAGTAATATTCTTACAGCATCGATGTCAACGGTGCATGCGGCAACAAATACACAAAGTGTACTCGATTCTGTACCATCCTCAGGAACTACTGATCTTAGAAAAAACAGATCGGTGTTGAATAACATCATTCTTTCGTCAACCGGAGCTGCAAAAACCCTCGAAAAAGTTATTCCACAAATAATTAGTTTCGGTTTTATGGCCGATTCTATTCGAATTCCAACAACATCGGTATCCCTTATTTCTTTAAATATTACCTTTAATTCAAGACTAGATGAGAATGGAATGCCATTTATTAATGCTGAGCATGTGAAAGATATCTATAAGCAAGCCGCTATTGGCTCGCAAAAAGATTTGTTGCATTTTTCAACAAAACAAAACGTGTCGGTTGATTTGCTTGGATTTCCTGCTGCCGTGGTTATTGAAGGCAACGAAATTCACACCAGAACCGGATTTTTGAAAATTCTACCTGAGGTGCTATCTTCCCTAGGTATTAATAATATGAAGGAAGTGAATATTCCTGTTACCCATGCTAAAATTATGGGCTGGTACGATAATGAGTATGGAAGCTACGTTACATCGTTAGGAAAGTTAACAGAGTATGTTGCTTCGCATATTGATTAATGAATTATTTAATACGATTGCCTGTTACAAATAACGACAGGTAATCGTGTTTTTTTAACAAGATAGCAGTAATCGTTGTGTTGGTATGGGTTGCATCGTTGAACATTGATAAACAAGCGTACATAACGAAGGAAAACATTCCGCAGAGATACACTAAGTAGGCATGTATTTGCATGGAGAAAAAATTATTGTATCCCTTTTCAAAAATTTATTAGCGAATTTGGATGCAATTATTTTGAGTGAAAATAGAAACAATACATGATAAAATGCGAAAAGGTTTGTTAATAAGTGTGGCATAACAAACCGTTTTTTGGGCAATAATTATTAATTTTGTAAATAAAAGCACCTATGGATATTCAAATTGAACTTGTACTTTTAATTGGCTCAGTCCTTTTTTTTCTTAGTATTTTGGCTGGGAAAGCGAGTTCTAAATATGGTGTTCCTGCATTATTGTTGTTTTTGTCCGTTGGGATGCTATTTGGAAGTGATGGATTGGGTGTTGAATTTCAAAATATTAAAGCTGCACAAGCCATTGGAACAATCGCTTTATGTATCATTCTTTTCTCAGGGGGAATGGATACAAAAATTGATGAAATACGTCCCATAATTTACCGTGGATTGATCCTTGCTACTGTTGGCGTTTTATTAACCGCATTTATTACCGGAGTATTCATTTGGTGGATATTAGGCATGACATTGCAGTCGGCTAGTATTGGCTTTGTGACGTTGTTGCTGTTAGCCTCAACAATGTCGTCAACCGATTCGGCTTCGGTGTTCTCAATCCTAAGATCCAAAGGGTTGCATCTAAAAAACAATCTACGACCAACCCTCGAACTCGAAAGTGGTAGTAACGACCCTATGGCCTATATTCTTGTTATTACACTTATTGAAATAATTAAAATGGATGCAATACCCAACTATTGGGTTGTGGGTTTTAACCTCATGCTTCAATTAATTATTGGTGCGTTGGTGGGCTATGTCCTTGGCAAGTTGACCGTTTTTGTTATCAACCGAATTAAAATAGGAAACGATTCATTGTATCCAATTTTAGTATTTACCTTCTGTGTTTTTATTTTCGCAGTAACCTATTTCGTTAAAGGAAATAGCTACTTGGCTGTATATATTGCGGGTTTGGTCATTGGGAACAGTAAATTTGTACACAAACGTTCGTCATTAAATTTCTTTGATGGTTTAGCATGGATGAGTCAGCTACTGCTGTTCTTAACGTTGGGATTGCTGGTAAATCCGCACGAGTTGGTGCCGATACTGGTACCCGGAATCATAATAAGCCTTGTAATTATATTTATTTCTCGTCCTTTAACCGTGTTCCTTTGTCTGCTTCCGTGCCGTAAAATGCCAAGCAAAGATAAGCTCTTTGTTTCGTGGGTTGGATTACGAGGTGCTGTTCCAATTGTATTTGCCATTATTACGGTTGTTGAAAATGTCCCTCATTCGGGACTCATATTTAACATTGTGTTTTTATGTACTTTGGTATCTTTGTTAGTTCAGGGCACCACAATCCCCATTGTAGCAAAATTGCTAGGTTTGGCTGAGCAACCTTCTAAGATTAAGGGGCTTAAGGAGTTTGATATAGAATTTTCTGACGAAATTAAATCAACAACGGCTGAAATTGAGATTACAAATAGTATAATTGCGAATGGAGATCGCTTGATGGATTTGTCCCTACCTGATCACACTCTGGCTGTTCTAGTAAAGCGCAGAGGTACCTATTTTGTTCCAACTGGTAAAACCGTTTTACAGCCAATCGATAAATTACTAATTATTACCGATGACCAAAACGCATTGGTGGATACCTATAAATGTTTGAAAATTGATAATAAGAAGTCAAAAGGGTAAGGGTTAATCATTGTTTCAAATGTCGATTTCCAATGAAATATACATGATAATTTATGTTGCCAATTAAGGAGAATTATGAAAATATTTTATTAAATTAGAGGGCTGAAAACCATAAGATTAAACATGAAATAATACGAATAATTATGAAAACAACGTCGATTTTTTTAACCGCCATTCTTGCCTCAGCAATCTCTTTTCAGGCAATGGCTCAACTTACCTACGGGGTAAAATTGGGATTAAATGGCAACAGTATTCATCAAAACTACA
>JAQVXQ010000053.1:0-10254 GCA_028709085.1 Salinivirgaceae bacterium
TGTGAAGGAAGGCTATGGTTTCATAAAACCAGAAAATAATTCCCCAAATGTTTTTTTCTACTATGGCGAAGTGGAAGAGGGCGATTTTAATGAATTGAAAATTGGCGACAAAGTGAAATATAAATTGGGGCGAAACGATCGGGGTTTGTGTGGTTTACAGGTGCGGTTAATAGCATCGACAGATTATAGTTACTATTAAAATCATTTGTTTACTCAATGAAATTAGACCTCATCATGTTTTTATGATGGGGTCTATTTAGTTTTGAAATAAGATCAAGGGCATCATTTTAATGTGTCAAAGAATAACGGGGTTCAATTTTTGTACCTTTGTGGTGTTGAAACGCCTCTATTAAAATTGAAGCAAAGGTTTTTAGTTATGGACAATCTTAGTGGTCATGCAATGAAATTACGATACGATTTTTTAGTTTTAGGCAGCGGCATAGCCGGCCTTAGTTTTGCTTTAAAAGTTGCTCCTTACGGACGAGTTGCCGTGGTTACAAAAACCAAACTCGACGATACAAATACAAGATACGCCCAAGGTGGAATTGCTGCCGTTATCTGTGATTCAGACAATTACGATAAGCACGTTAAAGATACATTGAGAGCAGGATGTAATATAAATGATCCAGAGGTGGTCGAAATGGTCGTAAAAGAGGCTCCAGCCCAAATAAATCAACTTGTACACTGGGGCGTGCAATTTGACACGAATGCGTCTGGAAAGTACGATTTGGCAAAAGAAGGCGGACATACAGAGCATAGAATTCTACATTATAAGGATATTACCGGCTATGAGATTCAACGCGGATTAATGAATCAAATAAAGAATAATCCCAATATCCATATATTCGAAAATCATTTCTCCATCGATTTAATAACTCAGCACCATTTAGGAAGAATTATTACACGCTATGATCGTGATATTGAATGCTATGGCGCTTATGTTCTGGATAAAAAAAGTGGTGTTGTTAAAACATTTTTGGCGCCCATTACCATGATGGCAACCGGAGGCAGTGGGAATTTATATCAAAACACAACAAACCCTGATGTTGCAACAGGCGACGGAATAGCCATGGTGTATCGAGCCAAAGGATTGATTGAGAACATGGAGTTTGTGCAATTTCATCCAACCGCATTTTATAATCAAGGAGTACGACCTGCATTTTTAATTACAGAAGCTCTTCGGGGTTTTGGAGCAAAAATTCGCAACTGTAAAGGCGAAGAGTTTATGAAAAAATACGATTCACGGTTGGAACTTGCACCCCGTGATATTGTTGCCAGAGCCATTGATCAGGAGATGAAAATTCATGGCGACGACTATGTTTACCTCGATTGCCGACATATTGACCCTAAAAAATTAGTGGCTCATTTCCCAAATATCACGAATCACTGTATGAAGGTTGGAATTGATATTACTAAAGATATGATTCCAGTTGTATTTGCTGCTCATTATCAATGTGGTGGCGTTAAAGTGGATACGAATGGGGAGAGTTACATAAAATATTTATATGCCGCCGGAGAGGTCTCTTCTACCGGACTACATGGAGCCAATAGGCTCGCCTCCAATTCTTTGATCGAGGCTGTTGTGTATGCCGACAGAGCTGCCAATCATGCTATTACTCAATTTAAGAAGCACGAAATACCCACGGGGATTCCCTGTTGGAATGATGACGGAACAACCCCAAACGAAGAGATGGTCTTAATTACTCAAAGTGTTAAGGAGGTGCAATCGATTATGAGCAACTATGTTGGAATTGTTCGTTCAAATCTTCGATTGGATAGGGCTCTTACTCGATTGGAAATTAATTATCAGGAAACAGAAAATCTTTTCCGTCGGTCAAAGGTAATTCCTGAACTATGCGAACTGCGTAATTTAATCAATGTTGGATATTTGGTTATGAAATATGCAATCCGAAGAAAAGAGAGTATCGGCCTACATTACACCATAGATTATCCGCCTGTGGAAATTGATAATAGCTCTGTTGAGAAGCAAGAACTGTAGTTTCTAAATATGCAGATATGTGTTTAAAACGCAAACAAAATGCGTTACATTGATAATGATGAAATGGGTTTATTGATGTTTTTATAAGGCACATAATTATCGACAATTCGATGGAAAATATCGAAAATTCTAACTATAATTGTATTCGAATCAAATATATTAAATCGTTAAAAAATTATGTTGGTACGAGGGTTGAAGATTTTTGCAATTACATTCTTTTTAGTCGCAATTGTTGCAGTGGTTATTATGACTCGGAAAGATTCCGCTAGTCATGTTCCTCCATTAGCAATTTTTGACGATTCCACTGAAATTGTTGTTCGTGTAAACAGCCCAAAGAACTTCTTTCAGAGTTTTGAAATCAATCCATCAAGCGCCTATTTTAAAGCACAGTTTACCGATACCGCATCTCTTCCAGGTTTTATTTCTGCCGAGTTTTACGAGAAGTCCAAAGAAATTTACTATTCATATCACCCAAAATATGGCTCAAACTGGGTTCTTTCGTTTGTAAACGCATCTGGAGCAGACGATTGGATAAGGGATTTTGTGAAAAGTCTCCCCGAACGTAATACAGTTACAAAAAAAAGAGAATCTGGAAACCTTATTTATGGAATAACCATTTCAAAAGACAAAACAATTGGTGTTACTGAAAATTCAGGGTTAATTATTATTTCTGATAATGTTGAAAAATCGCGTGCCATGGCAAAAGCCATTGCTCAACTAAACTTCGATCCTGAAAGTCTCAATAATCAAGTTCAGAAGGTAAATAAATTCGCATCCACCGATGCCGCTGCTAATCTGTTTATCAATAATCGAGAGCAATCCGTGACCGATTTTCCATTTTTTATGGATACGGGATGGGCTGTTCTCGATCTGTGGACGAAAAACAATACACTGTTAATCAATGGTTTGTCGGGAGGAGAAAACAAAAAAGGATATGTTAAAGATATCGATGGACACACACCTCAGAAAACCTCCATTGAAAAATTAATTCCAGCATTTGCCAACAATTACTATCATTTGGCATACAACGAAACGCTGCCTATAGGTGGAAAATATCTTGCGAAAAGCGACCAGCGTTTTAAAAAACACTACGGCATAGACATGCGCGAATTTATTACACGAATCTATGATGGTGAAATTGTCCGTTTTACAACAAAAGATGAACACTCCGTTGTTGGATTCAAAATAAAGGGAGCGAGTACCACCGAGTTTAATCTGAAAAACATGGTTGAGTTTGCTGTAAATCAAAAGATTAGCGCGCGAGAGGTTAAGTATAAATTTGATGATCAGACCCATTTTTCCATATTTGAATCCGCATGGGGTAATTTTACAGGAGAACTATTTGGATCTGCATTTGCAGTGCAAGAGGCTAAATGTATTGGAATTGTATCCGGATTTTTGTTGGTAGCCGAAAATAGCGATCTGTTGCGTAAAACAATGAATGCCATTATTCTGCATCAATCCTATGACGGTTCAATGGATTATCAGAAAGTGATTGAACAGAAGGCAAGTAGCGCAAACCTTTCGCTATACCAGCAAAGAGGTTCAAAAACCGACCTGCTCTCTTTCTGGGTTTCTGAACAACCATTAGCCAAGCTGAGAGAAACTTTAAATCAGTTTCCATTCGGTATTTTATGGCAGGTGAGTGCCGACATGGAGAAACCATACCACAATATTGTTGTCAATTTTGGACAGCAGAACACTAAAACCAACAAAGTATTTGAATGGAAAAGTCGGCTTCAGGGATCGTCGGTTATGAAACCCATAATTGTTAAAAATCATACCACAAATAGCTCGGAAATTATAGTTCAGGACAGTGCTAATATTATCTATTTGTTAAATCGACAAGGACGTGTTTTGTGGCAAAAACAGCTCGATGGATTAATATTAAGCGAAGTCTATCAGGTGGATAGATATAAAAATGGATTTTTACAGCTTTTGTTCAATACTGCAAATCGAATATATCTAATTGACCGAAATGGAGATGATACCGACAAATATCCATTGGAATTAAAGAGCAATGCGTCTGCCGGACTTAGCCTTTTTGATTACGACGACAACAAAAATTACAGAATAGTTATGCCCCATGTTGATCGTTCACTTTCTATGATTGACATTGATGCCAACAGCATTGAAGGCTGGTCATTTACAACAACCGATGGTATAGTTACAACCCCCGTTCAGCACTTTAGAATTGGCGTAAAAGACTATTTACTGATGGGCGACAATTTGCGAATCTACATTCTGGATCGTAGGGGAGATCAACGCATTAAGCCTTCAGAATTGAAAGGTAAATCCAAAAATAATCCATTTTATTATAGTAATTTGCGAAACCGTTGGTTTACCACAACCACCCAAGGGCAGTTGATGTCAATATCGATTGATGGTACTGTTCGTCGCGAGGAGTTGTTTAAATTATCCCCCGATCATTACTATTTATATGCCGATTTTTCCCCCGATGGAAAAGGAAATCACGTCTTTGTTGATAAAAACCAGTTAATTGTTGCAAATCAGACGGGTGGGAAATTGTTTTCTTATGTTTTCAGAGGTTCCATAGTTGATATGCCAGCCCTATATCGGTTTTCAAGCAAAAGTAGAGGGCTAGGAATTGTAGATCGTGAAGATCGAAAAGTTTTCTTATTCGATTCCAACGGGAAGCAATTTTCAATGTTTCCGCAACACGGAATTACACCCTTTACCATTACGCGATATGAAAGTGAACCTAATTTTCACCTATTGGTGGGACATATCGACGGATTTATTTATGATATTAAAATAGATTAAAAATGCACATCAATACAGTAGCTCTATTTATTCTTTTGGGAATATTATTTGAGATGTTTTCGTTACAAGCAACACGCCTAGTGTATATTAACCGGAAAACAGTAACCGAAGTTCTGATAACCATTTTTGGGACAACAATTATGTACGTTGTATTCCTTTCCCTTGGATGGCTTTTTGGCAAATATTTTTTAAAAGGGTTTACATTAATACCGGATAAAATCCTTATTGGGGCAATGATCTTAATAATTCTTTTGCATGCTATAGTAAGAGACCGGAAAAAAATAGCATCGGCTTCGCTTTTATATCAGAATTTGGTTTTTTATTTTGGCATAGTATTAGCTAAATCCATAATGCATATCGTTTCGGGAGCACTGTTTTATAAAATGGATCTGTTTACACACGTCTTTTTTAATTGGATTTTACTTGGCACGGCCGTGTTTTCAATCATTAGTGTGACACTAACATATCCAAGTATGAAAATATTTGGACTTTCTGTAGATCGTCTTAAAATTGCTCTCTATGCGATTGCCTTTATATTATTGTTTTTTTGTTAGCGTAATTTAAATTCCAAGACATGTTCCGTTTTTTGTTAATATTTATTTTAGTTCTTATTATTTTACAATTTGTAGGACGAATGTTTTTTCATTGGTTTATTCGAAGAGTTTCACGACGTAATCAGCACAACTCGCCAGGGGCGTCTCAATCTCGTAGAACAAAAACCGGCGAAGTATATGTGAGTGTCGATAAAAAAGAGACAAAGAATGATCGAGATGGCGTTGGAGAATATGTCGATTTTGAAGAGGTAAAATAAAGAAAATAATTTGCGAGTAATAAAAAAGATATTACCTTTGCACCACCAAAAAACGCCCGGATGGCGGAATTGGTAGACGCGCTGGTCTCAAACACCAGTGAATGTAAATTCGTGCCGGTTCGATTCCGGCTCCGGGCACAAAGAGTTTTGAGAAATCAGAGCTCTTTTTGTTTTTAAACCACATTGTGCAGTAATAAGAACAGCACTATATTAATAAAATACAGCGCTGTTCTTATTTTATGAGGGGTTTGGGTTTATTTTTTAAACTTAATGAATTGCGAAAAATGCTTCATAAATTGTACCCGTTCATACGATGCAGGATTAACGGTATTGCTTTGCGCTAATTTCCCTTTAAAATCGGCAATGGTTTTAAAATTATGTTTTTCCATCCACTGCTCTAATTCTTTCAGAATCAGTTTGATTTGGACACTTCCGTTTTTGTACAACGTGGAGACTATTTGTACCGCCGATGCTCCGGCAAGAAGTTGTTTAATGGTATCTTGCCCGGTGTAAACTCCGGTTGACGAAGCAATATCACAATCTACTCTACCACTCATCATTCCAACCCAACGAAGCGACATGCTCAATTCTCCTTGATGGGAAAGAATATTTGACGGAATGATTTCGAAAGTGTCGATATCGAAGTCAGGCGAGTAAAAACGATTGAATAGGGTAATTGCGTCGGCACCGGAATCCGAAAGTTTTTTTATGGTGGAGGCTAAATTTGAAAAGTAGTAGCTAATTTTCACCGCTACCGGAAGTTTAGTTTTTTCTTTTACCTGTTTTAAAATACTGTAATATAGTTTTTCATTTTCATCGGCTGTTCGCGACAAATCGCTGGGCAGTATAAAAAGGTTGAGTTCAATAGCATCGGCGCCTGCCTTTTCGATTTCTTGCGTTAAATAGATCCATTTTTGATCTGAAACACAATTTATGGAAGCAATAACTGGAATGTCGACTCTCGATTTCGCCTCCTTTATTAACTCGATATATTGTCGGATACGATCCTTTGTGGGTGTTGTTTCCATGTAGTCAAAGGTCTCAGGGTAAACAAATTGTCGCCCTTGCATCTGTTGCATATCTTGTTCGAGTTCGTAAATAATCTCCTCTTCGAATAACGATTTTAGGATAATTGCCCCGGCTCCTTTTGATGCTAAGTCTTCAATTTCTTCAATATTGCCTGTAAGCCCCGATGAGCCCGCAATAATTGGGTTCTTTAACTTAAGACCCATAAATGTTGTTGATAAATCTGTCATAACTGTATCTTTTTAGTTTCCTATAGAAACAACCATATTTGAGAATTGTTTAGGAATCAAAAAGCGACTCTATAATAGGAAGGTACGATATGGTTAAAGGGACTTCAAATGATTTCTCGGGGGTTCCAATAAGCGCAGAATGGTTTTTTTTATCCACGCTTCGGATATACTCAGGGTTTATAATTACCGACCGGTTTATGCGTAAAAAATAACCTTTGGGTAGAATTTGTTCAATTTTACCTAGGTTGTGGGGGAGTACGATTTTTTCATTTAACGTATATATTTCACAGTAACTCCCCTCTGCTCTAAAATAGATAATTTCGGCAGGTTTAACAATGATGAATCCAGCTCGGGAGTAGAATTTTAAATGTTGTCGATGCGCTGGGATTCCATCCTTTAACTGTTCCTTGATACGTTCTATTTTCTTTAGTTCAATTCGTTTTAAACAATTCGATAGATCCTTGGTGTCGATGGGTTTTATTAAAAAATCGAACGCCTGATTTCTCAAAGCATCAAGCATATAATCACTATGGGCTGTGGTGAAAATTATAAAGGGAGGATAATTGTATTCGTTAATTTTTTTAGCTAAAGTTAGCCCGTCAATGCCTGGCATGTCAATGTCTAGGAACACAACATCAGGATCCAATTCTTCGAGACAATCTACAGCTTTTAAAGGCTCTGTAAACGTTTGGATTACTTCAACATCCGATAGCATTGAAAGCGTTTTTTTTAGGAGTGTTGCTGCTATTGGTTCGTCGTCTATTACTACTGCTGTAAGCATTGTTTGATGCGTTTGTTTGAATCAAAAGTACGAATTATTTCAGCATGTTGCAAATATCAAAGTTTCAATTTAAAGAACCGTATTGCTTTACAGTACTACTGAATTTCAATATCTCGAGTTTCGTGTTGTACTTCGATTGAAAATAAGCTTTAGATCTCTATTTTACGACTCGACAGCTCACTCCCTTGATACCAATTTTTATTGCGCTCTATGTATGGTTTTTATCTTGGCATCTCGAAAAAAAGAGACAACCTATTATTTATAATATTATAAATCCCATTTCTTTTTGTATTTTTGTGCGCAATTTGGGAGAGAATTATAATCATGCTTGAGTTCAGTTGTTTTTCAATACTAAGGATTTAGTTTTAAATAGCAGTGTTTTGCAGTTTGAGCAAACATAGATGGTGTAGTTTTACAATAAGAAATAATTAAAAGATGAATCATATACGTAATTTTTGCATTATTGCCCATATCGATCATGGGAAAAGTACATTGGCCGACCGATTGTTACAATCAACAAATACGGTGTTGGAGCGTGATCAAAAAGCTCAGATACTAGATAGTATGGACTTAGAGCGTGAGCGCGGAATTACTATTAAAAGCCACGCAATTCAAATGAATTTAAAGTATTCGGATGGTAAAGATTATATTTTAAATCTGATAGATACTCCAGGACATGTCGACTTTTCATATGAAGTGTCGCGCTCCATTGCTGCCTGTGAAGGAGCATTGCTTATTGTAGATGCCACACAAGGTATTCAAGCACAGACAATTAGTAATTTATATATGGCCATTGAGCATAATTTGGAAATTATTCCAATTTTAAACAAAATGGATTTGCCCAATGCTATGCCCGAAGAGGTAAAAGATCAAATTGTTGATTTAATTGGATGCGATTATGAAGACATTATTGAAGCATCTGGAAAGACAGGAATGGGTGTTGAGCAAATCATTGATGCCATTATAAAACGAGTCCCTGCACCAAAAGGCGACGCTGATGCCCCTTTTCAAGCATTGATTTTTGATAGTGTTTTTAATCAGTTTCGTGGTATCGTAGCCTACTTTAAAGTGCTTAATGGAACCATTAAAACCAGAGACTTAGTTAAATTTGTGAATACCAAAAAGGAGTACAATGCTGAGGAGATTGGCGTCCTTCGAATGGAGTATTCACCACAATCCAGTTTGAGTGCTGGCGATGTGGGATATATTATAAGCGGAATAAAAACGGCGAAAGAGGTTAAAGTTGGAGACACAATTACGCATGTTCATAGACCTTGTCCGACAGCAATTTCAGGTTTTGAGGATGTAAAACCCATGGTTTTTGCCGGAGTTTATCCCATCGATCCCGACGATTATGAGGATTTACGTGCATCCATTGAAAAACTGCAATTAAATGACGCATCGCTTACGTTTATCCCTGAATCTTCCGTAGCCCTAGGGTTTGGTTTTCGTTGTGGGTTCCTCGGTTTGCTCCACATGGAGATTATTCAAGAGCGCTTGGAGCGTGAATTTAATATGGATGTTATCACTACTGTTCCTAACGTTAGCTACAAGGTTAAAACCACAAGGAATGAGATAATGGAGGTACATAATCCCGCCGGATTACCTCCATTGAATCATATTGAGTACATCGAAGAGCCATTTATTAATGCTCAAATAATAACCAAGGTTGATTACATAGGTCAAATAATGACTTTGTGTATTGGCAAACGAGGAACGCTTAAGAGTCAGATATTCCTAACTGGCGATCGCGTTGAAATTGTATTTGATATTCCTCTTTCTGAAATTGTGATCGATTTTTACGATAAACTAAAAAGTGTCTCTAAAGGATATGCTTCGTTTGATTATCATATTACCGATTATCGTGTGGCAAAATTGGCGCGACTAGATATTTTGTTAAATGGGGAGCCGGTTGATGCTTTGTCAACCTTGTTGCATGTTGACAACGCCTATGATTTTGGTCGCCGGATTTGTGAGAAGTTAAAAGAACTTATTCCACGACAGCAATTCGATGTGGCTATTCAAGCTGCCATTGGAGCAAAAATTATTGCACGCGAAACCGTAAAAGCGCTACGTAAAGATGTTACCGCCAAATGTTACGGAGGAGATATTTCTCGTAAACGTAAACTTTTGGAGAAACAGAAAAAAGGGAAAAAACGAATGCGACTGGTAGGAAATGTGGAAGTGCCACAGAAAGCATTCTTGGCTATTCTGAAACTGGATTAAACAAGAATTAAAACATAAAAAAGAGCAACGTGGTTTTAGAATTACGTTGCTCTTTTTTTGTGGGAAAGGGTGGAAAAAAAAGCCCCCGAATTTCGGGAGCTTTTTTTATGCTTAAACAATTCTTTGAAATTGTTATTTTTTGATTGAAGGAGTTCCTAACGACTCAAATGGTAGATATGGGTTTGAATCTTTTACCATGTTTGATTTTTCACTATTTGCCATTTTACTGGAAGTCCATGTCATACTATGTTCTCCACATCGTGATACGGTGTATGTGTCTGACAAAGTGTGATTATCATAGTCTAAATAACGAATGTAATATTTGAAGTCTCCGGCAGGAACATTGTAGTGATATGCTGTTTCGTTGTCATAAAGTGTAACTTCACCCATGTAACGA
>JAQVXQ010000053.1:10354-18717 GCA_028709085.1 Salinivirgaceae bacterium
GTGATTTCACCAGTGTTGTTTTTTTCACATGCTTTCTCTTCAATACAAGAGGTGAAAGTTGCAGCTATGATTGCTACAGCCATAATTGATAAGATCTTTTTCATAGGATTTAGAGTTTAAAGTTTGTAATTAGTTGTAATCATTATTTGGGTTTGAAAAAATATTGCCTTTTTATTGAAATAAGTTTATTGGGGAAATTCATTGATATTCTATTAAATTTTCCTGTTCCCATTTATACAAAACTAAATAAAAAAAACGAACCTTTATGCGATTTGTGATTGAAAAGATAGGAATAACTTTTTATTAACAGGTTTGAATATCTTGGTTTTTTCGAAAAAAAAAGCCATTAGGTTTTGCTTTTAAAGTTTGTTGGGGATTGTAAATAGTTTAATATTCGTGATTTAGATTGCTGTGGGTATCGCTGATATATTCTCTATTAACATATAGTTTACAAGGGACTAAAATCTTGAAATTTATTTGATTGATGATGTTACGGTGTAATATGATAAAAACAGCCTGTTTCCATTGAATGAAACAGGCTGTTTTGGTTTTTAATACGGTTTTAGTATTTGTCGATGGCATTCAAATCTTCGAATGCTGTTTTTAATCGTGCAACCATCGATTTTTCTAATTCGCGCAACCAAGCTCGTGGGTCGTAAAACTTTTTGTTTGGTTTATCTGCGCCATCGGGATTTCCAATTTGACTTTGTAAATAGGCTTGTTTGGCTTTGTAGTAGTCCATTACGCCGAGCCATGATGCCCATTGTGTGTCAGTGTCTATATTCATTTTAATGACTCCGTAACCAATGGCTTCGCGGATATCTTCGCGTGATGATCCACTTCCACCATGAAATACGAAATCAACTGGCTTTTCATCTTTACCCAGTTTCGTGTGAATATACTCCTGTGAGTTTTTGAGAATCTTTGGGGTTAGTACCACATTTCCGGGTTTATAAACGCCATGAACGTTGCCAAATGAAGCTGCAATTGTGAAATTGGGGCTTATTTTTGATAGTTCAGTGTATGCGTAAAACACCTCTTTAGGTTGTGTGTACAGTTTCGAAGAGTCAACCCCAGAATTGTCAACACCATCCTCTTCGCCACCGGTTATTCCGAGTTCAATCTCAAGGGTCATGCCTATTTTAGCCATTCGAGCTAAATATTTCTTGCTAATTTCAATGTTCTCTTCAATTGTCTCTTCCGACAAGTCGAGCATATGACTGCTAAATAGGGGTTTACCATGTTGGGCGAAATGTTTTTCTCCGGCATCGAGAAGTCCATCGATCCAGGGGAGCAGTTTTTTTGCAGCGTGATCGGTATGCAAAATCACTGGGATGCCGTAATGTTCGGCCATGATGTGAACGTGCGTTGCCCCTGCAATTGCTCCGGCTATTGATGCTTGTTGCTTGTCGTTTGGCAGACTTTTCCCTGCTGTAAATTGAGCGCCTCCGTTGGAAAATTGAATTATAATGGGAGAATTGACCGTTGCGGCAGCTTCCATTACTGCATTTATTGAGTTTGAGCCAACCACATTAACTGCAGGTAGCGCAAAGTTGTGTTTTTTGGCATATGCGAAGATTTTTTGAACATCGTTGCCAGTGGCTACACCGGGTTTAACGATTGATGATAGTTTTTCCATGTTACAGTGCTTTTTTATAGTTCGACACAATTTAATATTTCTTGTAATACCAGACGAAAACGTTCCCGAATATCGGTAACAATAGTTTCGTTGGTTTCGGTTTGGACGGTAATCTGTTTTATGGGTTGTTTTGATATGGTCGTATATTGATTTTTGTCAATGTCAAAAATCATAAGCGATGATACAGAAGTTAATGTTTCGTCCGCACTCTGGCTACGCCTTGATTTTCGGGGCATAATCTCAAGTGTACTCTCGTCCAAAAAAGTAATTATGAGCGGGGTTTCTTCACTAATCGTAAAATCACCATATCTATAATATCTCATTTTAAGATATTTCTTCTCCCCAATGCATTGCGCTTTAAAGTAGAGGGGTTGTCCGTTTAATCGACCCACCGATTCGTCCGCTGTTCGTTTAATGACGGCATTGGTAACCGGATCGACCTGATTTACTTCAAGATTGCATTTCTGCGAAATTCCCAAGGTGTGTAATCCAAAAATAAAAAGGAGTGAGATTCCTATTTTATGGAGTGCATATATTCTTGAAATGAGGTTTCCTATTTGCATAATTAACAACTTATTGGTTTTAAGTGTCGCTAAATTACGTTTTTTTTATGAAACGTCAATGATTGAGTTTGTGAAGTTAATGAAAATAACCTTTCATTTGGAATTTACAAAGGCAAGTACGGTTAATTTGCATTGATTTCGTTCCATTATTGTAACTTTGTATCCCATTTTATAATGAAGGAATAATTATGCCGAAACTTGAATTGTTAGCCCCAGCCAAAAATGCCGAAATCGCATTTGATGCCATAAATCATGGTGCCGATGCTATTTATATGGGTGCCAGTAGATTTGGTGCTCGTGAACAGGCTTCAAACACCATTGAGGAAATTGAAACGGTGGTAAATTACGCTCATTTGTTTGGCGTTAAAGTTTATTGTACGGTGAATACCATATTATATAACGATGAATTAGAATCGGCGCAGCAGTTAATTCGTGATTTGTGGAATATTGGCGTTGATGCAATTATAGTACAGGATGTTTCTGTTTTTGAAATGGATTTACCCCCAATGCGTTTTCATGTTAGTACACAAACCAACAATAGGACTCTCGAACAGGTCGATTATTGGGATCGAAGCGGCGTGTCGCGCGTGATTTTGGCCAGAGAGTTGTCGTTGGCTGAAATTGCGACCATTCGCGCTAACACTAAAGTTGAACTTGAAGCCTTTATTCATGGCTCTCTTTGCGTATCGTATAGTGGAAACTGCTACTTGAGCAGCGATATTAGTCATCGAAGTGCCAATCGCGGAAATTGCGCTCAACCATGTAGGTTGCCCTACGATTTGGTAAATTCAGAAGGCGAAGTGCTTATCCACAATAAACATATTCTTTCATTGGGCGATTTAGATGCTACCGCAGTGTTGGGCGACTTGATTAAATCGGGAGTTACGTCATTTAAAATCGAAGGTCGGTTGAAAGATGCGTCGTATGTAAAAAATATTACGGCACATTATCACAATTTGTTAAATAAATTTATTGCCCAAAACGGGGAGTACAGTCGGTCGTCGCACGGAAGAGTAACGGTGGGTTTTGAACCCGATCCGGAAAGAACGTTCAATCGTGGAACATCCACATTTTTCTACAAGGAGCGGATGAAGGATCTTGTGAACTTAGGATCTCCAAAATCATTGGGAAAATATATGGGAACAATCGACCAAGTGGGCACAAATTGGTTTTCCATGGAGGGCAATGAGCCTTTAACAAACGGCGATGGGATCTGTTTTTTTGTAAACGGAGCAATGAAAGGAACTCAAATTGAAGGGGTTACCAAGATTGGATACAAAGCTCAAGATATGACCGGAATAAGAGTTGGTCTTAAAATATATCGAAACAGAGATCATGGATTCTTGAAAATGGTCGATAATTCCATTAAAGGCCGGGGTTTGGGAATTTCAATTGAGTTGGCGTTCTTCGGTCAAGAATTAAATGTGAAAATAACCTCGGAAAATAAAATGTTTTCCTGCACTAAAGCGGTGGATGCTGAGGAGGCGAATAACCAAGAGCGGGCCAAGGAGGTTTGGCAAACCCAATTTGCGAAAACCGGAGATTCGGGATTTATTGCCGATCAGGTTGTCGTTGTTGGCGCACCGTTGCCCCACATGCCGGTTTCTAAAATTAACGAACTTCGTAGAGATCTGTTGGATCGTTATACTGAGTTTTTATTGTTACAACATAAAAACCAACGTGACGTTTCCGATCTAAAGACAATTCCATATCATAAAACAGCACTTACATATCAACATAACGTTTCAAATCAGTTGGCAGATGCTTATTACACGCATCGTGGCGTTACTGACATTGAACCCGCATTTGAAATTGAAAAACCCAACTATGCCTATCGCGTAATGACAACAAAATACTGTGTTTTATTTGAAATGGGAAAGTGTAAGAAATTGGTTAAAGGGGTGGATCGTGATTTGAAAGAACCTCTTTTTTTAGTCCACCGAGAGCGACGCTATCCGTTGGAATTTGATTGTGCAAAATGCGAGATGATTATAAAAACCGAAGAGCAGCAGTGAGGAAGAGTCATATACAGCGTTTAATTGAAAATGGCGAGCATCAACAGCAGGATTTTAAATTTGAAATTAACGATGCTCGTAAAATTGCCCGTTCGTTGGTTGCCTTTGCAAATACCGATGGTGGGCGACTGTTGATTGGAGTGAAGGATAACGGCGTAATCGCCGGAGTTCGTAGTGAGGAGGAGTTGCATATGATTGAAGCTGCTGCGCATATCTATTCTCGACCACGAATTAAATACAGTGCCAATACGTGGAACGTTGATGGGAAAATTGTTGTCGAGGTAGTTGTTGAGCCCGGAAAGCAAAGACCCTATTCTGCATCCAACGAAGATGGAAAATATAAGGTGTATTTGCGAAAGCACGATTCTAATATTTTGGCGAACCGATTATTGGTTCGCGCTTTGCGTTTACGCCACTCCTCGAAAGGCGTTTTTATGACTCTAGATCGTGAACAGCAAGTGTTGATGGATATTTTGAAAGATTCGGAGGGAATCACACTCTCTCGATTTTGTAAAGTCGCTCAGATCACACAGAAACACGCCGAGAAAATAATCGTCAACCTTATGGCACTTGACATTATAGATTATAAAGAAGAAGATTTAAAAACCGTTTATATTTTAAAATAGGATTTCGATGAATGTAAATAAGGATATGTCAACACGTCCCGAGATATTGGTAAATGTTACCCGCGGAGCTTTAATTGAGAGCCGTCATTACGGTCATATCTCGGTTGTCGATAATAAAGGAGTAATTATAGCCTCGGTTGGCGATCCATTTTATCGTACCTACATGCGTTCGGCGGCAAAACCGCTACAAACCATGGCGGTGGTGTTAAGTGGTGCTGCCGATCGGTTTCAGTTGTCGGAAAGCGAGTTGGCGGTTATGTCCGCATCGCACTATGGCGAGCCTTGTCACCAAGAGGCGGTGCGTTCTATTTTAGTTAAAATTGGATGTAAACTTGAAGATTTATTATGCGCCTCGGCGTATTCAATTAATCACGACTATGCTATAAAAGAGGCACTTAAAGGAAATAATAATAGTCCATTATATAACGATTGTTCAGGAAAACACGCCGGAATGTTGGCGGTTTGCAAACACAAAGGGTGGGATACAAGCAATTATTTGAACGAAGATCATCCGCTGCAAAAATATATTGTTGAGATTATTGCAATGATGTGCGATGTGAAACCCGACGAGATCAATATTGCCACCGATGGATGTGGTGCTCCAGTGCACGGAATACCGTTGTATAATATGGCATTGGCTTTTGCTCGATTTGCAAATCCCGACGAACTTGGCCAGCAGGAAGCAAAGGCGTGCCAGCGAATATACGATGCCATGGTTAAAAATCCAATTATGATTTCTGGCGTAGAAGGATTTTGTACCCAATTGATTAAACATGCAAACGGCAAATTGATTGGGAAAGTTGGTGCCGAGGCGGTTTATGTGGTTGGTATTAAGAAGTATCGACTTGGAGTTGCCATTAAATTGGAAGATGGGAATTTGTCGCGAATTGCTCCGGCGGTTGTTCAAACATTAAAGGAGCTTAAAGTTTTGGATGATCAGGAATTGAACAATTTAAGTCAGTTTTTGGTTATTGAAAATAAAAACAAACATGGCAATGTTGTAGGCGAGATTTTTCCCGGCTTTGCCTTGTGGACGTGATATTTTATCTCATGATTAGTGATTCGTTTAGCCCAATGTGTAGTGTTGGCTAGGAAATTAGATGTTCTCCGATTTCGACGAAAGTTGTCAAAGACAAGAACAACGCTGTATTTCGAATTTTCTCGCCAATATTATTTATGGAGAGTAATTTGTACGAAAGGGAACGATTTGCTAAATTGTATCGAATTTATTAATGTATAACGCTGCTTTGTACGAAAAAGAGATCTCTTTGAGATGAAAACTGCAGAGCAACACTAAAAAAAGGTTGTTTTTATGATTAAAAAATTTCTGGACAGAGTTGCCATTCTCCCTAAGGCGCATAAGTATTTGTCGCAATTGTTACAAGAGAGTCCTCGACTAGAGATTATTTTAATTAATAGCGAAACGGTTGAAGAAGTAATTGAGCAACTTAGAACTTGGGCAATGGAGATCATTAGTAAAAATCCACATGCCCAAAATATAGTACTCAAGGGAGAGATTCAGAAATTAGACTCAATATCTTGGCAAGAAATGGGTGCTGTTCGATTATACGACTATTGTACCTATGCCAATCAGCAGTTTATTGATCCCAATCTGAAGTACAATAACCAAACAATAAATAATCCAATTGAATTATTGTGGCTGGCCGTAAAGTTCGGAAAAGGCGGAGCACAGTACTATTTTATCCTCGATTGGCTCTATTTGATGCGACAAATTAATGGGGCACTTAAACGAGAATCCATTTCGCTAGAGCAAGTGCAAACGTGGATGAATAATCATCCAGCTGGAACCGATAAGACGGTTATTGCTCGACGTATGAAGAATAAAAAAAGGATTATTGGAATTATTATTAAACGCATTGAAAATGACCCTGAGAAATACTCGAAATATTGTTTCCCAAAAGGAACTCCCTATGAGACCAAATATAAAATGGTCTCGGAATGGTGGAATAGTAGTGCCTTTCATTTAAAGTTTGCCATAAAAAACCCTAACGACTTAAATAAGTACCTTGATTACTCCCTAACTGTTCGTACTCAAGAGGAATTGAAACGGGCGTGGGAAGCTGGAATTCCTTTTTTTATTAATCCATATTATCTGACATTACTCGATGTGGGTCAAAATGAACATGTTGCTGCCGATCACGCAATTCGTGATTATATACTGTATAGTCCTCAATTGATCGACGAATTTGGCAAAATCGAAGCGTGGGAGAAAGAGGATTTAGTAGAGCAAGGAAAACCCAATGCTGCCGGCTGGCTTCTTCCGTCGGATCATAGTGTACATCGGCGATATCCTGAAGTTGCAATTTTAATTCCCGACACCGCAGGAAGAGCCTGTGGCGGTTTGTGCGTTTCGTGTCAACGAATGTACGATTTTCAACGGGGGAATTTGAATTTTAAAATAGAGAAACTCCTACCAAACGAGCAGTGGCCAGAAAAGTTGCGTCGATTATTGAAATATTGGGAAGACGATTCCCAATTGCGTGATATCCTGCTCACCGGAGGCGATGCCTTAATGAGTAGCGATGTTAGTTTGAAGTTTATTTTCGATGAGATCATTGCTATGGCCAAGCGTAAGCGTAGCGCAAATGAAAAACGTGCTCAAGGCGAAAAATATGCTGAGATAAAACGAATCCGTTTAGGAACACGACTTCCTGTTTATTTGCCACAACGGATAACCCCCGAACTCGCTCAGATATTGAAAGATTTTAGAATAAAAGCCATGGAGGCAGGAATTGAACAGTTTTTAATTCAAACCCATTTTGTAACCTCCATGGAAATTACCCCGGAAGCCGTCAAAGGAGTTAATCGGATAATTGGTGCTGGTTGGGTAATTACCAATCAACAAGTGTTTACCACTGCCGGATCTCGTCGAGGACACACCGCTAAGTTGCGCAAACAACTTGCGGAAATTGGTATTTTGCCATACTACACATTTACGGTGAAAGGGTTTATGGAGAACAGTAATAATTTTGCCACCAACTCAAGAGCTGTGCAAGAACAATTTGAAGAGAAAGGCTATGGGTTAATTCCCGATTCAGAGATTGAAAGTATACGCAATTTGATTAAAAAACCGGAGGATATTGTTGAAAACATTCAGTTGCTTAAACATAAATTAAATATTCCATTTTTAGCCACCGACAGAAATGTAATGAACCTGCCTGGAGTGGGTAAGAGTCTAACATTTAGAGTTGTAGGATTGACTCGATATGGAAAACGAATCTTAAAGTTTGAGCACGACCCCACACGACGACACAGTCCAATTATAGAAGAGATGCCAGCGGTTTATATTGTTGAATCTAAGCCCATTGCGAAATATTTAGAACAACTCGGAGATATGGGTGAGGATATTACCGATTACGAAACCATTTATGGATATTCCATGGGAGAGACACAACATCGAATCCCCATTTATGAGTATCCGAAATATGATTTTGAGGTAACAGATACCATAACAAACATTGATATTAATTGATCGTTACTTTAGATTGATATTGATTGT
>JAQVXQ010000210.1 GCA_028709085.1 Salinivirgaceae bacterium
GGGGGGGGGCCATTATAGAAAAGGAGTTTTGCTGGCAACGATACTATCAGCAAAACCCCTCTTTTTAATATCCAATATGTTGTCATTCTATTGCATTCCGATTCTTTGCGCAACGTAAGGAAATGTAGTGAATAATAAAGTATTCATTACAATGAATCGTTCATAGCACAATGTTTACTAAATAGTATTCGCAAAAAAACACCAATTGCTTCCTTTTGCTTAACTTCAAAACAGGTTTCGAACACCTTGCAATTGCCACTTTCTTATCAAGCACCTGAGAAAACATACATTTTATTGCTGACACTAAATAAAGAAATAGATCGCAAAAAGGACCAAATAAACAACCAGATAAAAAGCATAAAAATTCCGAAACCTCTTATATTGTGCATTTTCGGGATATAAATTTCCAAATAACCCTCTTAACTCTCGCCAAAATCGAGGTTTAATATTAATAAGCCAACTATCGGTTTGATAAACAATTTTCCGAAATTTACTCCGGTAGTATCCCAAAGGAAGTCCCCATATAAAAAATAAGATAAACCAGATATTATCCAATATAAAATCCATAATTGATTATTTTTTAGGGAACCAGGGGAAAAATGAGCTTGTTTTTTCAATATAATCGCGATACTGAGGTTTGGTAGTATTGAGCGTTTTTTCCAATAATCGAACCCCCGACACTTTAATGATTAAAAGGGTCATAATTACCGAACCTATGGCCAGCCAATAGCCTCCGGCAGCAATACTAAACAGTCCGTATGCCCACCAAACGGCGGAATCACCAAAATAATTAGGATGTCGGGTATATTTCCAAAATCCGGTATTGAGAACCTTTCCTTTGTTTTTAGGATTCTTTTTGAAACGACTTAACTGGAAATCACCTCCGGCCTCGAAAACAAAACCAATAATCCAAATGGCAATACCAAAATAATCGAGCATGGTAATCTCGCCACTCCTCGTATTGGCACCCAACAGTGGCAAGGAGACAATCATCATCAATACGCCTTGCAATAAAAAAGTTTGGAAAAAACTGAACCACCAATATCGCTTTGGTCCATAGTCTTTCCTAAATTGCTGGTATCTAAAATCCTCGCCCTTACCAATATTTCGCCACGAAAGATAAATGGTAAGTCTTAATCCCCAAAGGGTTACCAAAACCAACAGTAAAATATTCTTTGGGGTTAAAGCACCAGACATAAATACATAAAATGCATTTATAACTACAAATCCAAATCCCCAAAAGAGATCAACGATACTGGCATTGGTGATTAAAACACTCAGCAACCAAAGAGTGGTAACGAGTACTAGGATAACAAGTGCTGCTTGTAAATAAAGTGTCAACATAATATTTCAATTTAGTTATTAAACATTAACGATATGGCAACAGTGCCAATTCCTGCATGCATTCCAATTACAGGGGAGATATTTACCGTCGATACCGGTTTTATGCCGGTTAATTCAATCATTTTTTTCTCGACCCTCTCCGCTCCTTCTGAATTATGTGCATGCAAAATAATATAATTTGAAATGGGGTGTTTGCGTCCCAAAAGTTCAATGTGTTTATAGATGCTTTTCAAACTCGATTCCTGACTAAATGTTTTTCCAAACATGGTCGATTTTCCATCTTTATCCATTGATATCACTGGATTTAAGCCCAAATAACTGGCGAGCATTCCCTTGGGTTTGGAAACACGTCCCCCTTTAATCATATATTTTAAATCCTTAACGGAGACATAAATTCTTGTATTCTCAATGGCAATTTTAATGGAATTAAGGATTGAATCCATGGACTCCCCTTTTTCGATACGTTGAGCAGCATCTAAAACAGTTAATCCAAGTGCTCCCGATAAGTTTTTAGAATCAATAACATGCACCGGAACATTGAACTCTTTTTCGATGCGTTTACCCGCCTTAACGCAATTGGCAAAGGTTCCACTAAAATGACTGGTAAGATGAATGGAGATTATGGCATCGTAATGGGAGGCCAAATGCGAATAGAGATTCAGTATTGTTTGTTCGTTTATTTGTGAGGTTTTTGGAAACTCGGGTTCCGATTCCAAAAGGTCATAAAATTGATCTGGAGTAATGGTCACTTTGTCGAGATAGTGTGAATCCCCAAAATTCAAGTTTAAGGGAACAACCGTAATTTGATAATGGTCGAGAATCTCTTTGGGCAAATCGCACGTTGAATCCGTAACCAAGGCGATATTCCATTTTCGTTTAAAGGCAAGTTCCTGTTGACGAACCATATCATCCACTTTTTGATATGTTACCGTGCCAATCTCTTTTAAATCGGAAAAAAGCAATGCCGGCTGATTCGTATGCACATGAATGCGCCGAACGGTGTCTGATCCGGCAACCACCGCAGAGTCGCCCCATTTACTGAGTATTTTGTGAAGTTCAGGAGCGTTAGCGTTTGTATTCTTTATTATTGCTTCGGTACAATATCTATATTCTAAAACTTCCTCTGTAATATTCTCGGAATGAATTAGTTCTATTTTTTCACTCTTATTAAAGGTAAGGTTTGGTATTATTCCACTTCCAACAAAGTCGGCCATTCCTTTCACAAAAAGAAAAAAGCCTTTTGCTCCGGCATCCACAAAATCGGTATTGTGCAACGCTTTTAATTTCTTATTTGTTTCCTTGAGGGACACTTCTAACATTACTAAAGAATTGATAATGAGTGTTTTGAAATCACTGAAGCGTTCTTTTTGATTCGATAAAAAGTCGGACCAATCTTTTATAATCGTCAATATTGTTCCTTCGACCGGATTTGCAATTGCATCATATATATACGGTATTGAGTGCTTAACGCTTTCCGCAAATTCGCTTATTGTAATAATGGGTTTATTGATGGTTTCACGGCTAAGACCATATAAAAACTGAGCAAAAATAACCCCTGAATTGCCCCTTGCTCCAATCAATGCGGCTTCGGCAATACTATTTAAAGTTATAGAATACGACTTGTGTGGTCGAATATTATCGAGAACCCAGCGCACGGTTGATGCTAAGTTGGTTCCAGTATCTTTATCGTTTACGGGAAAAACATTGATTCGATTTATTTCAGCTTGATGCTG
This sequence comes from Salinivirgaceae bacterium, assembly GCA_028709085.1. Taxonomy (GTDB): domain Bacteria; phylum Bacteroidota; class Bacteroidia; order Bacteroidales; family Salinivirgaceae; genus JAAYQU01. The sequence continues at coordinate 3,078 of JAQVXQ010000210.1, forward strand.
TAAAATCTGATTCCCTCCGGAAACAAAGGCATAATAGAGCGTTTTGCCGTTTATTGTGGATGTATTTTTATCAAACATGGTTCGTTTTTTTTAATATTAAAAACAAATGGATACTAAGTTAAACTTTAAAATTCTATTTTTTTTTATTAAATCAACATTAAAGTAAAATATTTTCACTAAAAGCTATTCAAGTCTGTAAAGAACTCTCCATATAAAAACAAATAAAATTCGTACTGGTCTTTTTTGTTTAAGCTTTTCAATGAATCATTAAACATTCGTGATTCGTTTTTGTTTATAAAAGAGACAATAAATTTTCAACGCACAAAAAAAATCAAACTTATGAAAACCTTACTTATTCTTAGCACAATGCTATATATGACCGAAAATCCTTCAATAAACGTAGCAAAACCAACCTCTTTTAATGGATTTGCCAAGGAAGTTTCGACCCATAAGTTATTATACGAAGAAGTTCATACTGAAATATATTCTGCTGACAAGCATAATAAAACGGAAACCAAATTTCTCGACGAAAATAAAAAGATAATCGCATCCAGAATTCTTGATTTCTCGAACTCTATGATAAGTCCACAATATTCGTTGGAAGATCACAGAACAGGAGCTTATGAAGCCGTTACAAATAGAAGCGGGAAATTTCTTATTCAATATAAAGAGAATAGGGATGCGGAAACCATCTCAGAATCAATAACTGTTCCTGATCCTGCGGTTGTTGACGGTGGATTTAACTATTTCGTAAAATCGAAATGGAATCAATTAATGCAAGGCGAAACCGTGGGCTTTAATTATATAAGTACTGCTCGTCAGGAATATTATCGTTTTCAACTTACAATTGACAAATCATCGTCAAACAGATCGAGCAATTTAGTGTTGGTGAAAATGGAGCCCACAAATTATTTTCTACGAGCGCTGCTGGATCCAATTTATATAACGTATAATAAGAACACGCGACGAATTGTACAATATAGCGGAATATCGAATATAAAAGATAAGGAAGGGAAAACACAAGTGGCAGTTTTAACATATCCAACAGTTGGGGTTAGGATTGAGTCTAAGGGCTATCGTAAAACTGAACACCCTACTTCTTTTAAGATGATTGAACTTAAGATATATATAAAATCCTTAAACGTTGAGAGCATTGATGTTGATAAGGCAATTAAAGTGTCAGAAGATATTCTTTGCCCTGTTTGGAATATGATAAAGGGAAATGTTGAGGTAAATGTAAGTTATGAAATAGAAAAAGCATAAAAACCTGACCTCCTTATTTTATTGTAATTTGATGATTGATAAGTTAAAAAATTACAGACTAAATATATTTTGTATTAAAAAAATGATTATTTTTGCAGAGTAATAATCTGCTGAAAGGTTATTAAAAAGTGATAAAAATCAAA
>JAQVXQ010000211.1 GCA_028709085.1 Salinivirgaceae bacterium
CACACCTATTTCCTAATGGAAAACTCAGGCAGCAAAGCCATGGTTACCGGAACAATGGTGCAGCACAAATATAAAAGTGTAAGCATTTACAACAGCAATCGGGACTCGTTGCTTACTCAATTCCCCGGCGATAGAGTAAACGAGGCTCTTAAAACCGACCTTCGAGCGTTGCAATCAGGAACGTTGCTGAGTAACTATCCAAACCCATTTTCTGGAACAACCCAAATATGGTATAAAACAGACCTAGAATCACAGGTTGAACTTGTAATTTTCGACATGACCGGAAAAGTGGTGTCGCATTTGGGCGAAGGGTTAAAAGAGCAAGGAACACACAAAGCAGAGTTTGTAAACAACGGTTTGTTGGCAGGCATCTATTTCTATTCCCTAGTAATTGATGGAATCCGCACCGACAGCAAAAAAATGAACATAATGCGTTAATTGTAAAAATTTAACAGCAACATTTTAGTGCCAGAAAATCAGAAATTATAAAAAAGAAAATCCCACGGTTTTGGCTGTGGGGTTTTCTTTTAACCTCTTACATCTTTAAAATTACTTTTCGTATGTAAAATTTAGCATTTTTCCCTAAATAGAATAGGGGTCATCTGCAACTCCGAGCGACTATGGCTACACATTTCTTTTTCCACTCGTAGGGTCATTTTTATTTTATTAACACCTTTTTCGCAATTGTTGATCCGTTATCTTGCTGAATATGTACAATATAGATTCCGTTCATATTTGGTTTGGGAATTGACGCTTCCGTTAAAGATGGTGCTAATGTTTGACGAGCAATTACTCTACCCAAAATATCAATTACGTTGATGGTTGTATTCTTTGAGTTGGGTATATTTTTCAGGGTAATATAAAATCCGTTTGTGTTTATTGATAATTCCGAGTTTTCTTCAGTAATGCCTACCTGAAGTTCGCAATTGTCAAACACCTCAAAAACATTATAATAAGCAACGGTTTTATACATTTCCTTATTGCAAATCACGTAATACTGGGGCGTATAGTTAATATTGTAACCAAATTGTTCCGTTAAAATACTATCATCGCCCGCAGTTCTAAATGTTTTGTAGGTCCCGCCGTGGGTTTCGAAAAATTCAGCAATCTGTTCATTCGAAGCACTTCCATTTTCCATTGCCCACACCCAACCCAGTTCACCTTGGTGCGCATTCTCAAGCCAAATGCTTTCTAATGTGGAAACTCCTTCTTGACATGTTGCGCACGAAACGTTAAAGAAAGCAATTATTACTGGCTTCCCTTTATCGAGTTCATCGTACAGATTATAGGTAACTCCTTCTGTATCCGTCATTGTAAAGTCGGGGGGAGGTGATGCTTCAATTTTTGAAAAAGCAAACAGCATTATTACAAAAAGTGAAAATAGTCTCATGTTTTTCGTTTTAAGAAGTGTTAATATCAAATGGAACACAAATACTTCGCCATTTTAAAGAATCTAAAATCTAAGGGAAGTTTATGGATTTACGTTGTGAATATTTCTACATTTCCTTTATCGGGACAAGATAGTAACAGATTTTGGATGGTTTTGTTTTTTTGTGGGTGTACAAAATTCGGCATCAGTTCTGCTAGTGGGGTAAGTACAAAGCGACGTTCAGTAATTTTAGGATGTGGAATTGAAAGCGTTGGGAAATCGATAATTTGGTTGTCGCAAAAAATCAGATCGATATCAATTGTTCGAGCTTCATAGTTTTGACTCGACTTTTTAGAGCGATTGCGTCCTAAGTGGAGTTCAATTTGTTGGGTTTGCGAAAGGAGATCTAATGGGGAGAGGTTGGTTTCTATTACAAGGGCTTGGTTCAAAAAGCGGGTTGAATCAAAACCCCACGCATCCGATTCATAAATGCTTGATTTGCTGATTATTATACCGCAATTTCGTTCTAACTCCATGCACGCTTCCATTAAATAGTGTTGTCGGGGGTCAATGTTAGAACCCAAAAGCAATGTGTATTTATTCATTTTTCTTTTGGTTTGAAATCGATTCTTATCCTCGACATTATGGAATTTGGTTGGTATTTTCAAAGGCTGTGCCAATAACAATCAGGTTTGCTCCAGCGTCGTAAATCTGTTCCATTTGTTCTTTCGTTTTTATCCCTCCGCCTACTATTATTGGGATAGACACATTCGATCGAATTGCTTTAATGATTTCTAAAGAAACGGGCGTCGAGGCACCAGAACCTGCTTCTAAATAGAGGGCTTTTAGTCCGAGCATTTCACCTGCAATTGCGGTGGCTATGGCTAAGTCGGGTTTATTGTTGGGCAGCGGCATGGTTGCACTCATGTATCGAACGGAGTTTATTGAACCGCAGTCGAAAAGCATATATCCGGTTGGAATAGTTTCAAGGTTGAGGTTTTTAATGATGGGTGCGGCGGTAACATGTTGACCTATTAAAAACTCCGGATTTCTACCCGAAATGAGCGACAAAAACAGCAGTGCATCCACATGTTTGTTTATTTGCGATAAATTTCCGGGAAATAAAATTAATGGAAGACCGGTTGCATCTTTTATTTGCTTCGCAATTTCTCCGGTATCCGACATTACAAGACTTCCTCCGATAAAAATGGCGTTTAATTTAGAGTTTAGTTTGGAGTCAGAAAGGGCTGTTATTATATCGTTCGTAATTTTATCCGGATCGATTAATACGACCAGGTTTTTATCTTTTGCAAAAAGTAAATCATACACCATGGCACTTCTCTTTTTTATCAACAATCCATACGAGTTTATAGTCGTTTAGGGTTTCGAGTTGAAGTGAATCTATTAATGTTTTCTTTTTTTCGAAATAGCAAGTTATTGAACCTTCCATTTCATTCTCAATGGGAAGTACGGTTATATCGGTTTTAAAATCGACAGAACCCTCACCATAAAGTTTATAAACGGTCTCTTTTGTACACCACAATATTGTTAAAAGATCGTTGTTTGTGGCATGTTGTAATTCGCTTTCATTGAATGCTTTATGAGCTATTTTCCCAACTCTCTGTCCCACTTGTTCTATGTCAATTGCACATGGATACAACGAAACTAGGACAGTAATTAATTGCTTTGAATGAGAGATACTTATTTTTTGATTTGGAAGGCCTGGTTTTCCATTTTCATCATAGCCTATCGGATCAGTAATGCCGAGCTCATTTTGAATAATATACCGAACGGTAAGCCACTCTATTTTCCGATTTGTGTTGTTTATTTTTTCCAGAAACCGATGTTCGTCATTGGTTAATGTTATACTTTCCAATAAAGATTCGAGGTTGCCTTCAACCGACCAGATTACCAACGAATAATCGTTACATATACGTTTATCAACCAGCGGCATATTACTCCCAGCGTATAGAATTTAACATATGCTCAACATCCCGTTGCGTAAATTCGATGATTGGAGCAAGTGAATCTGCGTTCGGTTTGCTTAGAATATAGAGCGACCCTCGTAAAAAGTGATTTGTTGAATCGGTTACAATAAATTGAATATTTGAAGCAACATCGCCTTTTATTCGATAAATTATGCCATAGTTTTTTGTCTCGTGATTTATAATTGGAATTTCGTCAATTCCCGATGCTTTTACGGTATGTTTATAAACAAAGTAGTGTGCATCGTCGGATAAAGCGGCTAAGTTTTTATTTACCGTTTTATAGCTGAAATGGATTGTTGTTTTATAATGTGGATACTGTAAATCGAACCAATATTCTCCCATTGGACTTGTTTTATTGGTCATTATCATGTAAATAGGTTTGTCGAATGTGGCAACGTTCCCAATTTTAACTGGTTCGTATTCATGTTTGGGGAAGTTGAAACGTAGGTATCCTGTAGGTCGAGGAATATGATTTTCTGAGCATCCCATAATTATTAGTAGCAAAGGGATTGCTAAATATCTAACCCAAGAGATTTTACGCATGTTTTGATTCATTTATTTTAACCTGAATTTTTTTAATCCGTCGATTGTCAACCGATTCTATTTTAAATTCGAAGGGGGCTATATTAATTTTATCGTATTGTTTTGGCATGTCACCAAGGTGCTCTAGTATTAAACCGGCCAAAGTATCGGCGTTTACATCGTTGAAAATATCCCCATCGTAACTAACGATTCTACAAAAATCATTGATTGAAGTTTTTGCTTCGAATAAGAACGTAGACTCGTTAATTTTGGTATAGTTGTGTTCCTCCTCGTCAAATTCGTCGTTTATTTCCCCAATAATCTCCTCTATAACATCTTCTAAAGTGACAATTCCCGAGGTTCCCCCGTATTCATCGACCACAATAGCCATATGTATTCGTTTTTCTTGTAATTCCCCAAGAAGCTCGTTAACTCGTTTGTTTTCGGGTACAAAGTACGGCGCACGGATTAAAGTTTGCCATGCATACGTTTCTGGTTTTTCGAGGTGTTCAAGCAAATCCTTAGTATATAATATTCCTTTAATATTGTCGAGCGTGTCGTCGTAGATTGGGATTCG
>JAQVXQ010000212.1 GCA_028709085.1 Salinivirgaceae bacterium
GCTAAAATTAATTCTTCCACTTCAATGGTGATTGAATCGTTGATTACAACCGCTTCTATTTTATTGTTTTTAAATTTAAAGTCGGTAACGTTGTGTTCAAATAGAATTTCACCTCCTGCTTTAATAATTGTTTTTCTTATGTTTTCAATTACTAACGGAAGGACATCCGTTCCAATATGTGGATGTGCTTCAAATAATATGTTGTTTTGAGCTCCATGGAGATGAAACAATTCCAATACTTTTCGCACCTCTAGTTTTTTCTTGCTTCTAGTATATAGTTTTCCGTCAGAAAAGGTTCCTGCTCCTCCTTCGCCAAAGGCGTAATTGCTTTCCGGGTTTACTTCTTTGTTCTGTGAAAGTAAAGCGATATCCCTTTTTCTGGCACTAATTTCTTTCCCTCGTTCAAATATTATGGGACATAATCCATTTTCAATTAATTCGAGTGCTGCGAAATATCCGGCTGGCCCAGCACCAACAATGTGAATTTGTTTGTTTTTGCTTACATTTTTTAACTTATATTCAAATTCACTTTGGGTTGGTTGTTCACCGATATAGAGTTCAAAAGTTGCATTTATTTTAGTTGGGTATTTTCTAGCGTCAATTGAGCGATTGATCCATTGCAGATGTTGAATGTCGTTGACATTTACTTTAGCAATTTTAGCGGCTGTTATTAGAGTGGTTTCGTTATCGTAGGCTTGTTGGGGGGTAAGTACGGTATTAATTTTACGTATCATCTGTTTGTTTTTGGCAAGTGAATGGTTATTGGTTTATTTGGGCTATTCAAAATAAAATAGTACGGAGAATATTCTACTATTTACCTTTTCCAATGCATCGGTGTATTGTGTGTCGTCGCGACGTAGAATATCTAATAAGCCAACGGAGAATTTAATTTCGGATGATAATTTAAAGAATGGAAAGTAGTAGTCAATTCCAAAGCCTGCTTCAAGATATACGTCGTGCCTGTTAAATCGTATTTTTGGCTTTTCTTGGTCTCTAATTTTCTTTTCCGACTCAAGGTCAAAAGCGTAGTTTATTCCTGCAATAATATAAGGTCGGTAATTATTGAGCCGTATGGAACGATATTTAAGGAGTAACGGAAATGTGGCATAGGTACTTTCGATACGCATAACGTGTTCTGTTAATTGTATTTGCGAATCGTGGACTGTATCTATTAAATAGTGTAGGTTTCTTTGTCCAAAAATTAATCCGGGGGTAAAGCGTAAATCGAGATTGTGTGCAAGCCGTAGATTGCCAACCATTAGGATTGAAAATCCTGGTTGTCGTTCTGATTCTATAGAATATATATCTTCTAATTCAAAAAAGGTACTGCTATTGACCGTTCTTAAAGTAAAGGTATTTACCCCAAGTGCAAATCCAAAATGATATGGATATTCATCATATAGGGGTTTGTTCCATACTTGTCGTTTTTGACCCATTGCAATTGTAATTGTTGTTGCAAACAGGAGTACTAGTATGGAAATATACTTTGTTTTAACCATATGGGTTCATCTATTTTAAATCCTAGATAATATAAACAACAGTGTTCTTAATTTATTGTTCTTTTACCACATTATTGTTTGTGGAGGATGGTTTTGTTCCACAAAAAAGGGTGGCAACTCCAAATGTTAATGGTTTCGATTTTACATTAATAAATCCTTCTTGTTTCATGATGTCCGAAATGTTGAATTTATCGTTAAAATCGGTCACGGAGTTGGGTAAATAGCTGTATGCTGATGAGTGTTTCGATATTAATTTCCCCAACAGCGGTAATATTTTCCCAAAATAGAGGGCGAATAATGCTTGAAATAGTCTGTTTTTTGATTTTGTAAATTCCAGAATTATTGTTGTTCCATTTGGTTTTATTACCCGATACATTTCCGTCACTCCTTGTATGGGATTTTCAAAATTGCGTAATCCAAAAGCAATTGTTGTGGCATCGAATCTATTGTCGTCGAAGGGAAGATTATGTCCGTCGGCTATTTGTAGTTGAATTCGGTTTTGTAAATTATGTTTCACAATTTTTATGTTCCCTATTTGGAGCATTTGTTCTGCAATATCGACACCGATTACTGTACAAGTGCTTATTTTTCGAGTTTCAAGAATAGCCAAATCTGCTGTTCCAGTGGCGATGTCGAGTATATTGGTTGGATTTTTCTTTTTCAATTTTTTAATAACGGCTTTTCTCCATAGTTTATCAATACCTATGGAGAGAAGACCGTTTAAAAAATCATATTTTGGTGCAATATCATTAAACATATCAGAAATAACTCTGTTATGTTCATTGATTTGAGAATCGGATTCTTTCAATTTATAGTAATTTTCCTATTGCGTTCATATAGAGCTTGCTGGCTTCATTTATGTTTCCAAAGCGCGCCTCGTCAATACGTAAATCGCCTTTTGTCACATGTCCAATAATTGTAAATGGTGTTTTTTGTTCAATCATAAAGTCGATAAACTCTTCTTCTTGCTTGCTTGTAAGGGATACTATAATTCTACTTTGTGATTCGCCAAATAGGAAGGCATCTTCTCTAATTTCGGCATCGGTAGTAATATCAAATCCAAGTTTTGCCGGTATTGCCATTTCAATTAACGTGGTATAAAGTCCTCCAAGGGAAACGTCGTGGGCTGCATTTATTAATCCTTTGGTAATCAAGTTATGAACCGTTTGCTGAATTTCGTACTCTTTATCGAGATCAAACCATGGAGCGGGCGATTCCTTTACTTTATGCCAATTGATAAGGTATTCCGATTGTGAAATGTCGTTTTTCGACTCACCAATCATATAAATTAGATCTCCTTTATCTTTGAAATCCATGGTCATTAAATGCATTTTGTCTTCTACTAATCCTAGCATTCCTATGGTGGGCGTTGGATCAATGGGTACAATATTCCCTTTAATGTTCGATTGATTGTTGAAACTAACGTTTCCGCCGGTAACGGGGGTGTTAAATTTTAAGCACGCTGCACTCATTCCTTTGATTGTTCCAACAAATTGCCAAAACACTTCCGGATTATATGGATTTCCAAAGTTCAGACAGTTTGTGATTGCCAAAGGTTTAGCGCCGGCACATACTACGTTCCGTGCCGCTTCGGAAACGGCGATGGCGGAACCTATTTCGGGATCAGCCTTTACATATCGAGCATTACAATCTACCGATACGGCTAACGCTCTGTTGGTTCCTTTAAGGTTTATAATACCAGCATCTGCGGGTTTGTTGGTTGACATATTTGCAGTGCCAACCATGCTGTCGTATTGCTCATAAATCCAACGTTTGCTGGCAACATTGGGTTGTTGGAGCATAAATTCGGCAATCTCGGTCAGATCTTCGGGCTGGGGTATTGTATCGATATTAAATTTCTTGTATTTTTTAAAGTAGGCTGGTTCTTTATATTCTCGGTCGTAAATTGGTGCTCCTCCGCCTAATACTAGAACAGATGCGGGGACATCAGCAACTAATTTGTTGTGCCAGAAAAATTCCAGTTGGTCATTTTCAATCACTTCACCTATTATTTCGCAGTTAAGATCCCATTTTTCGAAAATATCTTCAATAACCTTCTCTTCTCCCTTCTTCACCACCATGAGCATTCTTTCTTGCGATTCGCTCAGCAAGATTTCCCATGGTTGCATATTTTGCTGTCGAAGAGGAACTTTGTCCAAATGGATTCGCATTCCGCATTTTCCCTTTTCGCTCATTTCACTTGTTGAGCAAATAATTCCTGCGGCACCCATATCTTGCATTCCTACAAGTGCTCCCGATTTTGCTACCTCTAATGTTGCTTCTAGGAGTAGTTTTTCTTGAAATGGGTCTCCCACTTGGATGCTTGGGATATTGTCGGCTGAATTTTCTGTAAGCTCGGCGGAAGCGAATGTTGTACCATGGATTCCGTCTTTACCAGTCGATGAACCAACAATATAGACCGGATTTCCAACTCCTCCTGCTAATGCTTTTATAAGTCGGCCTTTTTTCATTATACCAACCGACATGGCATTGACCAGCGGATTTTGGCTGTAACAATCATCAAACATTACTTCGCCTGCTACCACTGGAACGCCAAAAGCATTACCATAGCTTCCAATTCCTTTAACTACTCCGGAAAGATGCCATTTTGATCGTTCTGAATCTAGGTTTCCAAAGCGGAGACTATTGAGTTGGGCAACTGGACGGGCTCCCATGGTGAAGATATCGCGGTTAATTCCGCCAACTCCGGTGGCTGCTCCTTGAAACGGCTCTACGGCAGACGGATGGTTGTGTGATTCTATTTTAAATGAACAGGCTAATCCACTAACAATATCCACTAAACCGGCATTTTCTTCTCCGGCAGCGACCATTATTGCATCACCTTCGCGGGGCAGTGTTTTCAGCCATTTAATACTATTTTTGTAAGAGGCATGCTCGCTCCA
>JAQVXQ010000213.1 GCA_028709085.1 Salinivirgaceae bacterium
ACAACTTACAAAAACAGGCTATGGCACCATAACCAAAACCATAACCATAACCGAAGGCAAAACAGCGGAAATTAACGAAACCCTTCCTGCTGGCATTGCAGTAACCATAACCAGCACCCCAACAGGTGCCGAACTCTATGTGGACGGCTCCCGTGTTGGCACCACACCATACACTGCCACACTTGGTTTTGGCAGCCACAGCATAAAACTCATAAGCGGTAAAATAGTAGTAGAAGAGAGCATAGCTATAAGCCAAAGCGGCAAAACCCGCTTTGAATACAATGTAAGCGAGTTTGGAAATTTCACCGAAACCACCTATAACCTAAACCTTGAAATGATAGCCGTGCGAGGCGGTACCTTCCAAATGGGCGACACCTTTGGCGATGTTGGCAGCGACGAAAAACCGGTACACAGCGTAACGGTAAGCGATTTTTACATGGGCAAGTACGAGGTAACCCAAGCCCAGTGGCGTGCCATAATGGGCAATAACCCCAGTAAATTTAGCGGATGCGACAATTGCCCGGTAGAGCAAGTAAGCTGGAACGATGTACAAGAATTTATTAAAAAATTGAATGCCAAAACCGGCAAGAAATATCGTCTGCCCACCGAGGCCGAATGGGAATATGCCGCCAAAGGTGGCGTAGAGACGCACGGCCGTGCGTCTCATAGATACGCCGGCAGCAATACCCTCAACGATGTTGCGTGGAATACGAATAATAGCAACAGTAAAACCCATCCCGTAGGCGGTAAAAAGCCCAACGAGTTAGGCATTTACGACATGAGTGGCAATGTTTGGGAATGGTGCAACGACTGGTACGATAAAAATTATTATGGTAGTAGCCCATTTAACAATCCACAAGGTCCAAGTTCGGGCTCGTACCGCGTGTTTCGTGGCGGCAGTTGGTACGGCAATGCTAGTATCTGCCGGGTGGCGTTTCGTAGCTTCAGCACCCCCGACTCCGGCAGCTACTTCATAGGCTTCCGCCTTTGCCTCGTCCCTTAGTTTAGGAGGCTATTCCGGTCATTTCATTGAGCAAAACAAGATAAGGGAATGGAACGATTAAAGCGACCCAAAGGGAGCTAAATCTTTCCATAACCTTATCGAGTTACAAATAATACCGGCGTAGCCGGAATTTTTTTTTAAGAATATGCAAATAAAGATTTTTACAGTACCCATAACCGATAACGGTAGTGCAGTCCAAGAACTAAATACGTTCCTTAAGAATCATAAGGTTATTGAGTGTATTCAAGAATTTGCAAATAGTAGTAATGGTTCAAATTGGTGCTTCTGTGTAAAGTACATTGAACAACAAAATTCCAATATTAATGCGGAACAAAAGAATCGTAAAGATTACAAACAGGAACTCGATGATGTTACGTTTCAAGCATTCACATTGTTGCGCGACGTGCGTAAAAGCATTGCAGCTGAAGATAAAGTGCCGGCATATGCTGTTTGTACTGATGCAGAATTGTCGATGATGGCAAAACTGCCCGAATTAACAAAAACAGGAATGATCTCGGTTAAGGGATTTGGCGAAAAAAAGTTTGAAAAATATGGTACTCGCATTATTGAATATTGGAATAAAACTAACAAAAATGAAGCGGACAGGGAATCTGTATGATCAGATAGCCGATACCGATAATTTGCTGTTGGCATATTGGAAAGCGAAAAGAGGTAAAGAGGCAAAATGGGAAGTAATTGAGTATGCTAAATGTTTAGACGAAAATATTAACCTTCTTAAAAAAGGGTTGCTTAACGAAACTCTTACTGTTGGCAACTATCAGTATTTTACGATTTACGATCCAAAAAAACGGTTAATATGCGCAGCATCGTTTCCAGAAAGGGTTTTACATCACGCTATTATGAATGTTTGTCATCCTGTTTTCGAAAAATTCCAAATATTCGATAGCTATGCTACTCGACCTGTTAAAGGACAATATGCAGCGTTATTAAAGGTAAAAAGTTACTGCCAAAATAATGCTTGGTTCTGCAAGCTTGATGTTCGGAAATATTTTGATTCCATAGATCATGAACTTCTTCTAATGAAACTAACTCAGAAGTTTAAAGATAAACGATTACTCTGTTTGTTCGATAAAATAATTCAAAGTTATGAGGTGTCTTCCCGTATCGGAATACCCATCGGAAACCTAACAAGTCAATATTTTGCCAATTTCTATTTAGGTTTTGCCGATCATTATATGAAAGAGGCATTAAAGGTTCATCATTATGTACGGTATATGGATGATATGGTATTCTTTAGCGATAAGAGGAGCAGTTTATTGGAATTAAGCAAAAAGTTTACCTACTATATTGATAGTGATTTGCAATTAAAAATAAAGACCCCCTGTATTCAACCCATTGAAAAAGGACTTCCTTTTCTTGGCTACGTTATTTTTAACGACTGTGTACGGCTCAATAAAAACAGTAAAAAGCGATTTTTCAGAAAATTTCAGGAATATGGTCAAAATTTAGAAAGAAAATTATGGTCACAAAAAGAGTATGTAAATCATATAACACCTTTATTTGCATTTGTAAAGTTTGCAAATACGGAAAGCTTACGAGATAAGATGCTCGTAAAATGGAAATATGCTGATGGGCTCGAACCGCGTGAATCGTGGCGGCAGTTGGAACAACAATGCTAGTAACTGCCGGGTGGCGAATCGTAACAACAACACCCCCGACAACAGCAACAACAATTTGGGGTTTCGTCTCTGCCTCGTCCCTTAGCTCAATGAAATGACCGGATAGTCACACTGAACCGGCATATTTCCTGCATCCCGCCCATGCTGAGCGTAGTCGAAGTATGAAATCATGAAGGTATTGGGATCGAATATTTCGAATGCACCGCCCTGTTAGTAGCCATAGCCGGATAGCATGGCCGAACGCTGGGCGGTTTTTATTGTTCCCATTGGCGTTTTGGACACATAAAATGGGTGCGAAACCGCTTAGCGCCTAATGCGCTTAGCGGATAAAAAAATACGAGGGTTCAAAACCTGCCACCAAACTCTACGAGGGTTCAAAACCCTCGTAGAGTTACACCGATGGTTGAATAAACTTTGCCAAAGTTCCCATTACCTGTTGCTAATTGAGAACAACTTACCCCAAAAGAAAAACGCCCTTGTAAACTATTGATTTACAAAGGCGTTACGTTTAATGTTGAGGTCAGTGGCGGATTCGAACCGCCGTAACCGGTTTTGCAGACCGGGACCTAGCCACTCGGCCAACTGACCCTGTTTTTAGGTTTGCAAATATAAGGGCAATTTTTTCAAAGAGCAAAGAATATTACAACTAATTTCTATAGATTTCCTTTCCGTCTTAAATGTGGAATGGAGGTGCATGTTTATATTTTCGAGTGTTGCTTGTGTGTTGTTTTAGGTGGATTTGCACATGAAATTAATAAATCGTCAAAATAATGATCTTTTAATCTATTTTTTCATAACATTAACAATAATTTTAAAAAAAAATGAACGAAATTTGCGAACTGTCAAAAGGGAATAGAAGTAAGACACATTTTTTTAGATATTTTATGACTCGATTTTTTGTTACGTTGTTTTTTTTAATCATTGCAGTTGGAGCTTTTGCCGATTGGAATGGAAACTCTAAAAAAAAAGAGGGCGACGACCCAGGCCTAATTACAACCTTCAGTTTTGGTGATAGAGCTCCCATGGATCGTTATTTTCATATTGTTTCAGCATTGGCCAGTGATAGTTCTACCATGGTTTTAAAAACCGACAGCATAGCACAAAGTATGTTCTTATGTAATGCATTCCCATTGCCTATCTGCGACCCTGTTTTTCGTTTCGACAAAGATCCATACGATCAATACTACAAAATATTGCTTGGGAAAACCCACGACAATTGTATGGATGTAATGTACAACTATTCGGAACAGACTCAACGAGTTGTTATTAGTCACATTGGATATGGAATGGGACAAAGTTTCTATTTGAAGCACATTGGAAATGGACGTTACAAAATTTTCCATAGTTCAGGCAAAGCCTTGTCCATTCGCTCGTCGGCTGATACGGCCGAAAGCGAAGTGTTTTTAGTGGATGACATCAATCAACCGGAGGTCTTTTGGATGTTTATTGATCCGAGTTCCAATGAAGTATATCAACCTTTATAGTTTGATTTTTCCCATTACCAACATTCAATTATTGACTAGAACCTACTATCAAACGTTATTCATGACCGTTTTTTCGGCGGTCCAAATGCTTGAAAGGGAAATGTCGTGTTCTTCGGTAGGCACATTCTCAATAAGTTGATGGTTGAATCCAACACCATATTTTTGTGCAAACGGAATTTTTTTAAGTAGTTTATCATAATACCCTTTTCCTCGACCCATGCGGCTGCAATTTAGGTCGAAAGCCAATCAGATCGGAAGAGCACACG
>JAQVXQ010000214.1 GCA_028709085.1 Salinivirgaceae bacterium
AATATTCTACTGTACTTTTTTATCTATATGTGAAAGAAATTATTTTTTCATCCCTACTGACTGTTTAGTTTTAGATTTTGCAAATATATAAAATTATGTGGCAGCTTCCTAATATTGCAGCTAACGGCTGGGGGTGTGACCAGTTTGGGGGAGCGGAGCTTGGGATTTATCCCCCGTTAAGAAGCTCCCTGCGTGCCGACCCGACTCCGTAACTCATTCAGCCCAAATTGGTTACACCCCTTGTTGGCAACTGGTGTAGGTTTACGCTTGGTCTTTTCCGTTAATAATTTAGCTCTCGTTTTGTCTTTTCAGTCAATTATTCAAAGTTACAATTTTAATTCTTTCGTGCTATGGCAATTTTCCTTTTATTGTGCGTTGAAAAGGTGAAAGCTCTTAGCGCAGCTTGGGTTGCAGGGCGGAAAGTGCGGCTGTGCTATGTGCTTGAACCTGTGCGGGGGCATATTATGTTTGTTATGTTGTTTATTATTAGTTAATTATATGTAACCAGATTCAATTCAGAATTCTTTAGCACCCTTTTCTTAGGTGCAAACTTTTCATAGTACTTAGCATAGAAAATATTCTCCCACCAGCCCGACACACAATTTCTTACCATTCGTTTTCTTAGCTTGTATGTCTTGTAGTGCTTTAGAATACCTAAGTATGAATTCATACTGCTTATAACGTTCCGCGAGTACCCGAAGTTGCGACCAAAGGGAGCAATTTGGGCGGAGCGGAGCGTAGCCGGGTACTCGCTGTTATAGGCAGTAGTAACATAGTAATAAAATTTGTATTTAATTCTAATTTCCCTCTTGAGGCCTCCATCGGGGTGTAAAATCATTGTGATCATAAGTTAAACGAACGGAATTGCTTCCATTGGTATCCACAGTGTATATCGACCAAGTATCATCATCATTTGGTTTATAGTATACGATATGTTCTCCGTCAGGTGACCAGTTCTGTGCATCAAGTCTCCATCCCATTGTATTCGCTATCAACAATTTATTTTCTCCGTTTGAGTCCATTACATATAGATCATAGGAGTTTTCCTCTGTGTGCACTTGAAAAAGAATTTTTCTTCCATCAGGAGAGAAAAAAGGATAGTAATCCCATCGAATATTGGATAAATTTTGAATATTTTCACCAGATGCATCCATTGTATAGACTCCATCATTTGTGAAAGCGAGAGAGCTTCCGTCAGGCGACCAGTGACATCCATGTGTTATAGAACCTGTATATATCGCTATATCTTCCGTTCCATCTATTCGAGCGATATTGAGACTCTCCAGATTTCTTGTATAAAGAACTCTCGACCCGTCCGGACTCCAGCAAGCGTTCGTCACTTGATCATCCAAGTCGGTTAAGGTAATTTTCTGTTGGTTCATTCCGTCAGAGTCCATAACATACAGATTCCATATGTTTTCTTCCTCTCGGTTAAAGAGGATTTTGTTACCATTGGGTGACCAGAGAGGGTGTGTATCAGAAAACTGATTATTCGTTAGCCTCGATATATTTTCTCCAGCATGATTCATCACATATATTTCATAGTTTCCATCGCGACTACTTACAAAGGCAATTTGATTACCATCAGGGGACCAAGACGGATAATTCTCTTCCTCAGGGGTGTTTGTCAGATTAGCGAATTTGTTACCATCAATATCCATTACAAAAATGTCCCAATCTCTTTGAAAGACAAAAATTGGATCAAAATCCAGCCCATTATCTTCATCTACTGAGACAGAAACTGTGTCAGCATCACTATTTTCCGTTCCATCATTTACAATAAGCTGAATAGAGTAATCTCCTACAACATCAGGAATAAATGTTGGATTAACAATTCCTGAATCAGATAAAGCTGCCGTTGATCCATCTGGAGCAGAAGTTATTGACCAACTATAGGTTAGTGAATCTCCATCATCATCGCTGCTTTCACTCCCATCGAGTTCTACGGTATCGCCTACATTGACTATTTGAGCCTCGCCTGCATTTGCCACTGGTTTAGTATTCTCATCTTCTTTTTCGCAGCTGCCAAAAAGCATAATCGTTGCCCCAACGAGGGCAAAAGCGTAGAACCAAAATTTCTTAGTTGTCATAATCAATTGTTTTTGCGTAAGTAAAATTGTTTGAATTTGTTAAGGAATTAAATGATAAATAGTTAGTTTAATGAAGGCTGTTTTGGCTGCGAAGGGTCATACCGTGCGTTGGAGCAGCCAAAAGTGCCTGAGTGTATGAATGTTTTTCTTTTCTTCATAGTGCTTAGAGTTTTTAAATTGTTATTCTTAAATTATAAAGTTTTAGTACTATTTTCAAAGAGCTAAATTCTTCTTTTTCAAAGCGTAATAGACGTTTCCGTTTCGTCGTACACTTGTTGCCAACTCATTTGTAAACCTCAAAAAAGTAGCTTCGCCCACCCAATTTAGGTGGGCGAAGCTACTTTGGGGTAGTTTATATTTTACAAATTTATAACATTATTTGAATAAATCATTGAGAAGGCTATACAGATAGTTTTGCTTTCTATATCTTTAATCACTAGCGTCCGGTAAATCTTTTAAAATTTGCTAACGCTCTGGAACGTATGTTCGACAAAACTGCTGAAAATAGGTATAACTTTGTCAATGACAGGGTCGTAACGGACGTTATTAGGAGAGGGGGCTTGCTGGCGGCGAAGCCGCCAGCAAGCCCCCTCTTCTATGATCTAACATGTTGTCATGCTGCCACGTCCCGATTCTTCGGGAAATGTAATGCAGTGGAGTGCAGAGTCTAGTATTCATTATTAGTATTTCTCCGAACAGTAGTGATCTTTAAAATAGATCGTTTATATCAATTTCAGTTTTTAGTGAATCGTTATCTTTATCATCGATCCTGAATTGCAAAGTAACAATTGATCTGGGAATTTTTACAACTCGTAAAAACGAAGCTTGT
This sequence comes from Salinivirgaceae bacterium, assembly GCA_028709085.1. GTDB lineage: Bacteria > Bacteroidota > Bacteroidia > Bacteroidales > Salinivirgaceae > JAAYQU01. The sequence continues at coordinate 2,920 of JAQVXQ010000214.1, forward strand.
TTCGAAGCTCTTTAATTTCGTCCTGCATGGTGTTTATTCGCTGGAGCAGATGAAAAATGGTATCAATGCCTTCCAGATTGATGTCCAATTCGAAATATAGATGGGCAATTTTCTCTAAGTGTGGAAGTTGGTCGGCATGTATAAATTCGGTTTCTTGAATCGTGGTTATTTCAATCAATCCATTCTTTTGCAATGAACTAACAAATGAGATTTCAATGTTGTGGGTGGTGCAGAAATCCCGTATAGCGATTAAATTTTCTGATTGCATGGTTCAAAATTTTAAATTACAATTTGGACAATTCTGTAAAGAGCTCTTTTTGCTTTTCCGTTAAATTTGTGGGAATCTTAACACTATAGCTTATAAATAAATCGCCAAATTCCCCATCACTCTTATAAACCGGAAACCCTTTTCCCTTTAACTTTACTTTGCTTCCGTTTTGTGTTTCGGGTTTTACTTTTAGCTTCACTTTACCACTCAAGGTATCTACGGTGATCTCTCCGCCCAATACTGCAACATAAAAATCTAAATCCACGGTTCTAAATAAATCTTTTCCCAACCGTTTAAACTGGGGATGCTTGGCAATGGAAAACGTGATATATAAATCTCCATTGGGTCCGTTATTAATTCCTTGACCACCATGTCCTGCTATTTTGATGGTTTGTCCATTTTCAATTCCGGCAGGAATCGTAATCCGTATCTTTTTACCATTTACGGTAACTATTTTTTGATGAGTTTTATAGGCATCCATTAAGTTAAGCTGCAATTCCGCATTCAAATCATCGCCCCTGAATTTCATCTGCCTGCTCCTGCCTGCGCTTGTTGCTCCACCAAACATCGATTCAAAGAAGTCGGAAAAATCTGTCCCGGAATAGTTTGTTCTATGTGATTTCGACGACTGATTTTGATATTGTGTTGCGTTCTCAAATTGTTCGCTATGTTGCCAATCTTTTCCGTATTGATCAAATTTCTTGCGTTTTTCGGGATCACTTAATACTTCATTGGCTTCGTTGATCTGCTGAAATTTGGCTTTCGCTTCCGCATCATTTGGGTTCAGATCAGGGTGAAACTTTCTAGCCAATTTCCGGTAGGCATCTTTGATTTGTTTCGGGGTTGCCGATTTGTCGATCCCTAATATTTTATAGTAGTCTATGAAATTCATGATTTACAAACTTATTTACAAAACCCTTGATTATTAAGTTAACTGCATATCCGTTTTTGTACCTAATTTTAATACAACAACATGGAAATAAACTGTTTGCCCGGTTCTTAAAAGGAGCAATTGATTTTCTTCACTCCCTTTAGGGTTGGTGTAAATGAAGATAATTAGGTTTTATTTTGGGTGCAAAAACGAATGGCCATTTTAAGTTATTCCAAATTTAGTATTTTATTTTCAAACTAATATGGATTCTGGATGAATATTCCGTGGTCTAGGAGA
>JAQVXQ010000215.1 GCA_028709085.1 Salinivirgaceae bacterium
CCCCCTGCAAGCATGGTATGTGCCCCAACATGAACAAATTGATGTAATGCGGATGCGCCTCCAATAATGGGAAAATCGTCCACAAAAACTTCTCCTCCGAATAACACGGCATTAGCAACAATAACGTTGTTGCCGATTATGGTGTCGTGACCAACGTGGGCACACGCCATTAGAAGTACGTTGTTTCCAACCACAGTTTTTCCTTTGGCAGCAGTTCCTCTGTTTACGGTTACTGCTTCGCGGATTGTTGTGTTGTCTCCAATTTCAACGGTTGTGTATTCACCGGCAAATTTTAGATCTTGAGGTATTGCACCAATAACCGCTCCTGGGAAAATTTTGCAATTTGCTCCAATTCGACTTCCTTTAAGTATGGTTGTGTGTGGACCTAGCCAGGTGTTATCTCCAATGACCACATCGGAATCAACATAGGCAAAGGGATCAATTTTAACATTGTTCCCGATTTTTGCATCTGGATGTATATACGCTTGAGGATTACTCATATGTGAAATATTAGATTTGTGTGCCAAATTACTAAAAAAATATCATTTCAGAAATTTGCGGTTCGTTTTTATTTAACTTTTACTATTTGTGCTGTCATATGGGCTTCCATTACCAATGTATTTCCAACAAAGGCGTGCCCAGTCATTACTACAATCCCTCTTCGTATTGGTTCGTCTAAAACGAGGTGGAAAACTAACGTGTCGCCTGGAACTACTTTTTTCTTAAATTTAACACCATCGATTTTCAAAAAATATGTTGTGTATGTTTCGGGGTCGGGAACTGTGCTTAGTGCTAATATTCCGCCTGCTTGCGCCATGGCTTCAATTTGCAAAACTCCGGGCATCACGGGTTCGTCCGGAAAGTGACCAACGAAAAAAGGCTCGTTCATTGTAATGTTTTTCACACCCACAACATGCGTGTCGCTAATGTCCACAATCTTGTCAACTAAAAGAAAAGGAGGACGGTGTGGCAACGTTTGTTTAATGCGGTTGATATCGTAGATTGGCTCTTTTAGAGGATCAAATTTTGGCGGCTGTGGACTGTTTTTAAGATCTTTAATTTTCTTTCTCACAATCTTTGCCATCGCCGTATTCGACATGTGTCCGGGACATACGGCGGTTACTTTACCTTTTATTTGTCGTCCTACAAGGGCAAGATCGCCAATTACGTCGAGTAGTTTATGTCGTGCGGGTTCGTTATGAAATCGAAGTTCGAGGTTGTTTAAGATTCCTTCGGGTTTAACTTCGATAACTGGTTTGTTGAACAACGATGCAAGGTGTTGTATTTGGTCGTTTGAAACGGCATGCTCCACAATAACGATGGCATTATCCCAGTCGCCACCTTTTATGAGGTTGTTTTTATGCAACATTTCCAGTTCGTGCAAGAATACAAACGTACGACAGGGTGCTATTTCGGTTTCAAATTTCTCAAAGCTGGTTAGTCGAGCGTACTGATTTCCCAACACTTTACTGTTGTAGTCAATCATTACATCGATGGAGAATTCATCGGCGGGTTCTATTCTAATTTCAATCCCTTTTTCAGGAACGGTGTATTCAATAGTTTCATTTACGTAATAGTATTCTATATTTGCAGATTGCTCTTCGATGCCGGCTTTATTAATTGCTGTAACCCATGGTAGTGAGCTCCCGTCTAATATGGGAACTTCGGGTCCTGTAATTTCAATCCGGGCATTATCAACTTGCATTCCATAGAGGGCGGCTAAAAGATGTTCCATGGTCATCATTTTATTTTCGCCTCGTTGCAGTGTGGTTCCTCGTTCGGTATTTGTAACAAAATCGGCCAAAGCGGGTAGTTCCGGCTGACCTTCAATATCCATGAGTACAAATTTATATCCGTAATTTTCAGGTGCTGGTTGAACACATACTTTACATACAGTTCCGGTGTGTAACCCGGCGCCCTCTAATGTGAATGAGTTTTTTAGCGTTGTCTGTTTTTTTGTCATAATGGTAATAGCTTAATTTTAGGGGCAAATATAGTCATTGTATTTGAATTATCATTCATGACTACATGTAATGAAATAGGGTTGCCAAATACAGCAGATAAACGGTATTATAAAAATTAATATCTATAATTGACCGATGTTGTTTTTAAATATATCGAGCTCAGCACTCCAATCGATGCTTGGTATGTTGTTTTGGATTATTTTGATTTCGTTAATTTGATTTTCACAAAACTGCCTATATTCTTCTGTATGTGGGTTATAAGGTCGGTGTTGTGTTGCTTTTATTATTTTTATTATTTTATCGGATGTCACAACTGTCTCCTTTGTTAAAAAAGAGGTTTTGAATTTTTCAAAGATGTATGAAATAGCCAAAGGCGATGGATGCAACATATTATCGGAATAGAAGCGGTAATCGCGAAGGTCGTCCATCATTATTTCATAGGAAGGAAAATAGGAGACATTTGTTTCATAAATATCGCAAAGTTGATGGATAGCTACGTTTAGGATACTTTTGCTGGCTTGATTTTCAATGGCGCCATCTTTCCAATGTCGTATTGGGCTAATGGTGAATACAATTTGAAGATCTGGATTTTGTTTTAGGAGCGTGTCGATTAATGTGCAATATTCGTCTGTTATGTCGCATACGGACAATCGAAAACGGGTAAATTCTCGGTCTGGGATCTTATGGCAATTGGCAACTATTCGGTTTGTTTTTTTGTATTTGTAAACCCATGCGGTTCCGAATGTAATGAACAAAAAAGATGCGTTTTTTATAAATAGTTGACTTTTACGTTGTGCGTTTTCAATGGTTTGTTTAAGTTCTGTTTTGTTGCCGTTTGAAAACGAACTGTGGTGTAATAGGCTGTTCCACTGATTATTAACATAAGTAAAATCGTTGTCGTCTAATGTATAAGAGTTTAAAATATGTTGTAACGCTGTTTGGATTGAGTAAGGGTTGTAAAGTACTCCGTAGGGATTGGATATCACTGGAAGTTTTATTTTATCTAGTTCGAGTGATATGTTTTCGGAAAAGCAACTACCAATAAAAAGAGAGGGGGTTTGGTAATTTATTTTTTTAGTGGATGGTTTTACCGTTACGGTTGTACGAAAATTAGGATTCATAATTGTGAATAACAGTGGATTTAATCCATTCAATTATTTTTTTGGCTACGTTATCAGAATTTGGATCAAAGTGCAGTTCGTGCAACATTCCTTCGAAGGGAATAAAGGTGCATTTACGACCAATTTTCAGCGCCATTTTCTTTGTTGCTTTCCAGTCGGTAATTGGATCACTTGTTCCGTGAATCAGAAGAGATGGGACTTGAATGTATTCTGCGTGGTTATTGACATAGCGCATTGCATTGTACATCAATAAGAATGTTCCCAACGTTATTTTGCCGTGAATTAGAGGGTCTTTTTCGAATTTTTCTAATGCATCTTGATTACAACTTAATTGCTCTCTTTTTATTCCGGTTTTCATTGTCATTTTTGGTACAAACAAAGCGGCTATTTCAGCGAACTTTATTTTCCATTTAGGGGGACTATTGACCAATCCTAACCATGGTGAAGTTAAAATCATGCCGTCGAGTTTGGGGTGGCGTCTTAATGCAAAGTTCGCAACAATATTGCCTCCCATGCTATGCCCGTATAGGATAATAGGAATTTTTGGAAATCGAATTTCAGCCATTGTTATTAGTTGTTCAACAATGGTGAAAGGTGCTTGCATGGAGTTAAAAAGGCCTTGTTGTCCATCCGATTTTCCATGTCCGGGAAGGTCTGCAGTTACCCAGGCAACGCCAGCGTCTTCGAATTTATCGAACCATTCTAAGTATCGTCCTGAATGATCACCAATACCATGAACCAGAACAATTACACTCGCTGGGGCTTGCGTTACCGGCGAAGCAATTCGAGTGTAGATATTTTTATTACCAATGATCAGGTATTTTTCAGTAATTTGCATAAAAAATATTTTACTGTGCGGTTGATTGAACAAATATATACTATTAACCGTTAAGTTTTAACTGTTAATGAAAAAAAGATTTAAACAATGTGTGTTCTCAACGGCAACTTAATTCTGCCTAATGTTTTGCTGAATGATGTATTCTGATTCTCGTTTTTTCTCAAATAGACCATGTGCACAAAGACTTGAATCGTATTGAAAAGCGTGTTAATTTGAAGGTTAACCCTAGTTGAGGGTCAATTTGTTGTGATTTAATAGTTGTTTTGGATTTTTTTATACTCTAAGTCATAACTGTCCGAACAAATTAAAAAATAGAAAAGCTCAATAAATGCTATGTTTGTAGTTGCAAAACAGAAACAAGCATTAAGAACTTTTCTATGGGAACAAAGTTAGGAAAGAAGTCAGAACTT
>JAQVXQ010000054.1 GCA_028709085.1 Salinivirgaceae bacterium
TTTGTTCTCTCAAAATTTTTGGCAACAGAACCTAGGATGCTTTCATGTGCCCCTAAAACCAGATGACCATCTCGGTATAAGTTATTTGAAAACATTTCTATAACGTGATTTTGTAATTTATTATTGAAATAGATAATTACGTTCCGGCAAAAGATAATATCGAATTTTGAGTAAAATATATTTTTGTCGTTTACAAGGTCATGTTTACGATATACGGCTTTATTTCGTAAAAAAGGTTTCATAATAATAGTATCTCTATTTTTATCAATGTCGAAATATTTATCATAAGGGACATCTTTCACATCCTCATAATTATAAGGATTTTCTTTTATTACTTTATCAAAGTTATCCAGATAATTTAGATTAAAACGATAACGATACTCCCCTCGCTTTGCCTTCTCCAACATATCCGTATTTATATCGGTTGCAAAAACCTTAGCCTTTTCAAATAAATCAAGTTCATGCAATAATACCAACATTGAGTAAATCTCTTGTCCACTTGAACAGCCGGCATGCCATATAAATATGGATTTATTTTGCTTGAATTTTGGGAGAACTCTGTATTTTAATGTCGTCCACAATTCCGGGTCTCTGAATAGTTCTGTTGTATTGACGGTGATTTCTTTTACAACATGCTCGAGGAATTCCTTGTCGCGCATTATTTTTTGAGATAGCTCTTCAATTGTCAAGCGATAATCAGATAGTATCTTGTCAATCCTTCTACGAAACGATTTCTCAGAGTAGTCTGTAAAATCATATGTAGAAACGCTTTTTATTGCAGTTATAAACCTGTTAGTTTCTTCAACTGAGACCATATGCACTTATAACTCTTAAAAAATTCCTGTAGCGGAAAATTAATTAGTTTTCAAAAATAGAAAAAATTTAATGAAACGAATCGTTTTCTCCAGATATATCTCTAAAACAATTTTAAGTGCAATCATGTCGTAACGTGAAGATAGATCCTGAATTCATTGATAAACAATCTATTATGTCATTTTATCAGGGTGAAATAGAATTTCACCGGGTTGTGATCGCTCGTTTGAAACTGTAAATCTGAAGTCTCTACTTTTAAAGGCACAATGTTGGGTGAGGAAATTACGAAATCTATAATTGCTGTTTCCCACAATGTTGAATCAGAGGTGTTTAATGATCTGTTGGTGGGGGTATTCTTATCGTACGAAATATTCCAACCCAATGGAATGAATGTGGTATCAATTTGTGTTACTACATAGAACTCATTAGAGATCCCTTGGTTCAACAATTCTTTTGCGGGAACTTGATTAAAATCCCCGGCTATCACAACAAATGTCCCGTTTTCATAAAGGGATATGGCATATTGGAGTAGTTGTTGTACCTCTCTTTTCCTAATTTCTCCTTTGTCAAATGCTGTGTTATGAGTGTTAATTATACAAAGCTCTTCTCCTGTTTTAGTGTTAAATTTTTGTGCCATAAAACCCCGATCTAACATCCATAATTTTTTTGGCCAACTATAGGATATATCATATGAATGTCGCTTCGATTCAATGGGTTTAATATTTGATATATTTAATAATCCTGACTCTATTTTGCCCAAAGGGTTAGTAATGGGAAACGGAATATAACAAATATTATAATTATAAATAAAATCGATATGATGTTTCGTTGTGTAAACATTTTTAAATTTAATTTTCTGGTTTATATAATAGGATCGTTTTGAATTGAAATCAACCTCTTGTAATAATATAAAATCAGCATTGTTGCTTCTTAGCCATTGACTGATAAGGTCTAGATTTTGAGTTGTTCTGTTCGGTGTTGTACGAACTTGAGTTCCCCCGTCATAAAAAAAGTCCATATCGTCGCCAAGTCCAGCGTAGCCGATGTTCCTACTTATTAGCTGCAACGTGTCGGATTGTAATGTTTCCGTTGGATCCGTATTCTGGTAAATGGTTTGCACTAACGGTGGAGCGTAGTCTGTTAATTGTAATAAAGCTATAAATAACAAGGGCATCCCAATAACTATAGATCCCAAAATAAGAACAACTCGAATTAAAATCTTTTTCATTGGAATTTATTTTTTGTGCAAAATAGGTTTTATTCTGCAAAATGTCAAAAAAATAGGGATGCGGATACATTGTATTTGAAATTAGGTCAAGATCATTTTATTGTCCATCATTTATACATTTCTTGATTTTAAACCAAGTGTTTTCCGATTTTGATTGTTGTAAAACATGTTTGCATGTTTAACTATGATATTTTGTAGCCGTAATATCAATCGATTTGTTAATTTTGCACCTTTAGTTTATAATAAGAAATACATAAAACAAAAATCTATGGACAGAAATCTGTTTTCCTCATCTATTGGCAAGAAAGTAATCGTTGCCGTGTCAGGAGCTTTTCTAATGTCGTTTTTGATAGTTCATTTGGCTATTAATTTGACATTGATCATTGATGATACAGGACTATTGTTTAATAGTGCCGCTCATTTTATGGCAACCAACCCGATTATTAAAATCGTGGAGCCCATATTGGCATTGGGTTTTGCAATCCATATCCTGTATACAATTATTCTTACTCTGCAAAATATGCGATCAAGACCCGTAAGATATGCACGACAAGATTTATCGGGAGCTAGTTCGTGGGCATCGCGTAATATGTTTATCTTAGGAGGACTTGTCCTAACGTTCCTTGTTATGCATCTCTTTCACTTTTTCATTAAAATGAAATATACAGGTGATCCTTTGTTGGATGTCAAAGTAATGATTGATGGGGAGCTGGTGAAAAATGGATATCTACTCGTCTCCTCTTTTTTCAAGGATTTTTTGGTATATAGTATAATATATATTGTTGGTGCCATATTCCTTGGTTTACATTTAGTGCATGGATTTTGGTCTGCATTTCAGAGTTTAGGATTATGCAATAAAATTTGGTTGTCTCGATTGCAAACTGTTGCTGTTGTATTTGCAGCGATAATGGCGTTGGGGTTTAGCATTATTCCAATCTATTTTATTATCTTTTTTTAATTGAAACCACCGAAATTCGGTTAAATAATTTGAATTATGTCACAAATCCAATCAAATATTCCAAGCGGTCCATTAACTGAAAAGTGGACTCAACATAAGGCTAATCTAAAGGTGGTTAGTCCTGCAAACAAAAGGAAATTAGACGTTATTGTCGTTGGAACTGGGTTAGCCGGAGCCTCAGCGTCATCGTCTTTGGCAGAGTTGGGCTATAATGTTACAACATTTTGTTATCAAGATAGCCCCCGACGTGCACACTCTGTTGCAGCGCAAGGCGGAATTAATGCAGCTAAGAATTACCAAAACGATAACGATAGCGTTTATCGTCTCTTTATGGATACGATTAAGGGGGGAGATTATCGCTCCAGAGAAGCCAACGTATATCGTTTGGCCGAAGTTAGTAATCTAATTATTGATCAATGTGTAGCACAAGGAGTACCCTTTGCTCGAGAATATGGTGGATTATTAGATAATCGATCCTTTGGAGGATCTTTGGTCAGTAGAACATTCTATGCACGAGGCCAAACCGGACAACAATTGCTTATTGGTGCCTACGGTGCTTTGAGTCGACAAGTAGGTTTAGGAACCGTAAAATTGGAGACACGCCATGAAATGCTCGATTTAGTGGTAATTGATGGTGTGGCTCGTGGAATTATTGCCAGAGATATGGTGACGGGCGAAATTAAACGATATAGTGCTCATGCCGTAGTTATTGCCACAGGAGGATATGGAAATGTATTCTTTCTATCGACCAATGCCATGGGAAGCAACGGTAGTGCAATGTGGCAAGCGTATAAAAAAGGAGCGTATGTTTCAAATCCTAGCTTTGTACAAATTCACCCAACATGTATCCCCGTTCACGGAGATCAACAATCGAAATTAACCTTAATGTCGGAATCGCTCAGAAATGATGGCCGTGTTTGGGTTCCAAAGAAAATGGAAGATGTTGAACGGTTGCGAAAAGGAGCGGTAAAACCATCTCAAATACCCGACGAGGATCGAGATTTCTACCTCGAAAGAAGATACCCAACCTATGGTAATCTTGTGCCACGTGATGTTGCATCAAGAGCAGCCAAGGAACGTTGCGATGCCGGATTTGGGGTTAATGAAACAGGGAAAGCTGTTTTTCTTGATTTTAAATATGCCATTAAACGATTAGGAAAATCGGTTGTTGAAGCACGGTACGGAAACTTATTCCAAATGTATGAGAAGATCGCAGATGTGAATCCATACGAAGAACCAATGCAAATATATCCTGCAATACACTACACAATGGGAGGCTTGTGGGTCGATTATAATCTAATGACCAATATTCCTGGATTGTTTGCCATTGGGGAAGCAAACTTTAGTGATCATGGAGCCAATCGCCTAGGCGCATCTGCATTAATGCAAGGACTTGCCGATGGATATTTTGTACTACCATACACTATTGGCGAGTTTTTAGCAGGCGAAATTATGAAACCAAAACCCGATGTTAATCACGAAGCTTTTGTCGCTGCAGAGAAAGATGTGCTAGAAAGAGCCGAAAAACTTATCAATATTAAGGGCGAATTACCCGTAGATCATTTCCATAAGGAACTGGGCAAGATAATGTGGAATAAAGTGGGAATGTCTCGAAATGAGAAGGGCATGACGGAGGCTATTGATGATATCAAAAAATTGAAATCCGAATTTTGGAAAAATGTACGTGTCCCCGGAAAGGTAGGTGAATTAAATCAAGAAATTGAAAAAGCAATGCGTGTAGCCGATTATTTTGAAATTGGCGAACTAATGGCTTTAGACGGACTTGAAAGAAATGAGTCTTGCGGGGGGCACTTCAGGGAGGAATCAGTAACAGAAGATGGCGAAACCCTTCGAAACGACGAAATTGGGTGCTATGTGAGTTTATGGCAACACAAAGATGTAAATGTTGCTCCACAGCTTATTAAGGAGCCGTTGATTTTCGAAAATGTAGAACTTTCACAGCGTAGTTACAAATAGCGATAGATGTATAATAGTATAGAAAAATAAAAATATGGCAACGGATAATATATTAAAGAACCTGATTTTAAAGGTTTGGCGTCAGGCAAGTCCAAAAGATAAAGGGAAATTTGTGACGTATACAATTCAAAATGTTTCCACTGGCTCCTCATTTTTTGAGATGCTGGATTTGTTGAACGACGATTTGATTCGTAAAGGCGACGAACCGGTTGCTTTTGATCATGATTGTAGAGAAGGAATTTGTGGAACATGTAGCTTATTTATCAATGGAAAGCCGCATGGACCCGACAATTTGATTACTACATGTCAGCTTCACATGAGGAAATTTAAAGAGGGAGAGACAATTACAATCGAACCTTGGAGAAGCGCTGCATTTCCTGTTATGAAAGATCTAATTGTTGATAGAAATGCTTTTGAAAAGATAATTCAAGCAGGAGGTTTCGTGTCGGTAAATACCGGAGGAATCCCCGATGCAAACGCAATTCCAATTGCCCACGACGCTGCCGAAGAGTCTATGGATGCTGCCCAATGTATTGGATGCGGAGCATGTGTTGCTGCGTGTAAAAATGCATCAGCAATGTTGTTTGTTGCCGCTAAGGTGTCTCATTTAGCGCTTCTTCCTCAAGGAAAAACGGAGGCAACAAGAAGAGCCAAGGCCATGGTTGCGAAAATGGATGAATTGGGTTTTGGAAACTGTACCAACACTGGTGCATGCGAGGCCGAATGTCCAAAGGGAATTAGCATTGCAAACATAGCCCGACTGAACAGAGAGTTCTTAGTGGCAAAGTTTCAAGATTAACCAATCATTGAAGATAAAAAAAGAGACTATTTCATGGGAGATAGTCTCTTTTTTGCCTTTATAACACGAATTAATACAACTTTCTTCTTTTTACAAACCAGGAAGATAGAACTTGCTCGAAGGGACTGTCAATATCCACTTCAACGAGATCAATATTGTATTGCAAGCATCGTTTTTTTAATTCATTAAATTGAGCTTCAATGTTTTTGCAGTAGTATTCGCGATATTCCGAAGGGGTTAGTTTAAAGGTTTCCCCCGTTTCCATGTCAATTAGTTTATAGGGTCGGTTCTCTAATTCAAACAACTGTTCCGACTTTTTGTGAATCACATGGAAAATAATTACTTCGTGTTTATTGTATCGCAAGTGTTCTAGCGCTTCAAAAAGTTCTTTCTGGTCATCTTGCATAAACATATCGGTAAACAAAACCACCAGCGATTTTTTGTGAATTACTTCTGCAATTTCATGTAAAATGGCAGCAGTTGATGTTGTTTTATTCTTGTTTTCGGTGTACTGATCTCTCATTATTGAGTCGAGATAGCTAACAAGCACCTTCTGATGGCTCAACGATAATTTTGCAGGAAGATGCGTCTCTATAGCATCACTATATATGGTAAGACCAACAGCATCTCGCTGTCTATGAAGCATTTGTATGAGAGCCGCGGCACATAATGCGGAATAACCAGCTTTATGAATACGTTTGTCGGTAGGGTAAAACATTGAACTGCTTGTGTCCATCACAATTTGACATCGCAGATTTGTCTCAGCTTCAAATTTTTTGACATACAACTTGTCGGTTCTTCCATATAGTTTCCAATCGATGTGTCGGATTGATTCCCCTTGATTGTAAACGCGATGTTCTGCAAATTCAACCGAAAATCCATGATAGGGACTTTTGTGAATTCCTGAAATAAATCCGTCAACGATTTGACGTGCATAAAAATCGATGCTGTTTAGATATGGAAGGGATTCTATTTGTTCTGTTATGGTCAAAAATCGGTTGTTCATGTTGGAAATGTTTTTACAAAGATATGGATTTTTTCACATACTATTTTCTTGCCAATTCGTCATTGTACCATCGCTAAGAGCTGTAAACTTTGGGCACTTATTTGAAAGAATAGATGAGAAGTTAAACCATTGTATGTTTTTGTGGTCAAAGATATCGTAAACCACTTAAATATAACGATTATGAAACCTACAATCTTTATCGCAGCATTATTAGTAGCTTCTATGTTTGCTACAACCGTCGACGCTCAAAACAGAGGCGGAGGACGAAGTCAAAACAATTATCAATCGGAATGTTTGATTCCAAATTTAACAGAAACCCAACAAACTAAAATTGAGAGTTTGAGATTAGAGCGCATGCAAGCTAGAAATAGCCATCGTCTTGAGATGGATGAGTTACGATTATCAAAACGAAGAATGATGATGACAGGGGCTACTGATGCGAATCAAATTAATGGAGTAATTGATCAAATGGGGTCTAAGCGAGTGGAGATGCAAAAGTCGGCAGCAGCTCACCGATTAGCCGTGCGCGCCCTTCTTACCGACGAACAAAAGGTTTATTTTGACAATTATGGTAACGGTCGTCGCTACAATAATGGAAATCGTCGAGGATATAGAAATGGGGGTGGAAATGGCAATTTTAGAAATTGTTACTATCGAAATAATTATTAGTTGAGCGTCTAAATAATATGCAAAAAAAAAGCGTTGAGAACAGTTCTTAACGCTTTTTTTGACTGAATATAAACTACTTATCCTTTTATATTTAAATATTTACCTGTATGCTTAATAAGATTATTTAGAAATAAAATATTAAGTTCTAATCCAGTAGGACGCATGTAAACGGTAATAAAACTCTCTCCTTTTTCAATTGTCCAGCGTCGTTCCCAATCTTGGTTATTAACTTCTATTTTATCCTGTTCCGAGAATTTGCCTCTTTTATCGTCATCTTTTCCATATAAGCCATATATTTTATCATTTATTTTGGTAATTGCCTCCAGTGAAGAGGTTCCTTTCTTTTGAAATAATCGAACATTTACGGGATTGCTTCCAGTGAAATTGTCTTTATCAAAAAATACTCTGAATTGGATTGTATCTAAGCATCCCAATTCTACCCACGGTAATGGTTTTTCATACACAATCATAAACATCGATTCCGTATCGGTGCTTTCAACCTCTTCGTAATCACCATAAAAGAATGTTGTGATATCATACGTGAAGAGGTCTAAGATGTTTTTTTCTTTTTTTTGTGTTTTAAAGAAACTCATTGGCCTATTTTATCTCGTGAAATGCAAAGGTACGATTATTTTTTCCCCTCTTTATAAAACAGTTAAGCCATAAAGATGTTTAACAGTTTGATAACATTTTAACATGTACAATAAGCAATCCTCGATGAACTTTACACCAAAGGATTGCTTAAAATACGTTAATTATTCGAAATCGCCAAAACGACCGTTTTGTAAGAATAGAACACTTTTTTCTATTTCAGGAAACATAACCTTGTCGTTTTCAACCGATTCTACATTTAAACGGTATTGCATTAAGAATTCAGCTAAATATGGGGACGTTCTCAATGGTTTGCGAAATTCCATGGCTTGAGCAGCATTGAAAAGTTCAATTGCCAGAACACGTTCAACGTTGTCAATAACTCGGATTACTTTTGTAGCTGAGTTTGAACCCATGCTTACATGATCCTCCTGACCGTTGCTCGAAACAATACTGTCCACCGATGCGGGCATGCAAAGTCCTTTGTTTTGACTAACAATGGAGGCTGCAGTATATTGAGGAATCATAAAACCACTGTTTAATCCTGGATTTACCACTAAAAACTCGGGCAATTCTCGCAATCCTAAGATTAATTGGGCTGTTCGTCGCTCACTAATGTTGGCAATTTCGGCCATAGCTATCGCAAGAAAATCGAGCGATAAAGCCAAAGGTTGCCCGTGGAAGTTGCCACCAGAAACAATAAGATCTTCATCGGGGAAAATTGTGGGATTGTCGGTAACGGAGTTTATCTCCGTCAAAACCACACTAGAAACGTAGTTAACGGCGTCTTTTGATGCTCCATGCACTTGTGGCATACATCGGAACGAGTATGGGTCTTGTACGTGCTTTTTAGGTCTGTTAATTATCTCGGAACCTTCCAAGAGCGTACGGATATTTTCTGCTGTATCGATTTGTCCTTGATGAGGGCGGATTTTATGAAGTTGCTCAAAAAATGGCTCAATACGTCCATCGTACCCATCTAGGGATATTGCTCCAATAATGTCGGCATATTTAATTAAGCGGAACGATTTAAGTAGGGCATGAACCGCATGAGCACTCATAAATTGCGTTCCATTTAATAGGGCAAGTCCTTCTTTACATTTTAGGGTTATTGGTTCCCACTTGAATTGCTCAATAATGTCGGCGAAATTATGAATTGCACCTTCATAAACAACCTCGCCCAAACCCAATAAAGGCAAACACATGTGAGCCAAAGGAGCTAAATCGCCCGATGCGCCTAACGATCCTTGTTGATAGACAACGGGATATAACTTATTGTTATACATATCAATAAGTCGTTGAACGGTTGCTAGTTGAACTCCGCTGTGTCCCAACGAAAGAGCGTGAACTTTAAACAAAAGCATGAGTTTAACAATCTCTGGATCAACCATATCGCCCGTTCCACACGCATGCGACATCACAAGGTTGTTTTGTAATGTTGTAAGGTCCTCTTTCCCAATGCTTATGTTGCACAGTGAGCCAAATCCAGTGGTAACACCGTAAATAGGATCGGGATGATTCTCCACTTTCTTGTCAAGATAAGTGCGACAATGTTCAATTCGTTTTATCGACTCTTCGGAAAGAACAAGTTGCATATCTTTTTCAACAATCTTTTCGATTTGTTCAAAACTCAACTCTTCTGGTGATATGAAATGTGTGTTATCCATAGTATTTATTTTTTATATTGTTTATTATTATCAATATTAGCTTTTGTTTATTCAACTATGCTCCTAATATGGTATAAAGAGCATCAAAGTTGTGGGTATTTTGATCGCCATTTTCCATATCTTTTACTTTGAATTGATTGTTGTTTATTTCCTCTTCACCCACAAAAATCACAAAAGGGATCTGTTTGGCGTTTGCATACGACATTTGTTTTTTCATTTTCGCCGATTCTGGATAAACCTCTACCGCAATTCCTTTGTTTCTTAACTTCGTGGCTGCTTGTAGACAGTAAAGGCTTTCGCGGTCGCCAAAGTTTACAAACATGGCTTTGATGGTGTGTGTTACCGATTCTGGGAAGAGATTTAAGTTGTCAAGAACATCGTAAATGCGGTCGGCTCCAAAACTTATTCCAACTCCTGAAACGCCTTCCATTCCAAACACTCCGGTCAGGTTGTCATATCGTCCACCGCCACAGATGCTTCCTATTTGTACATCCAACGCCTTTACTTCAAAAATGCAGCCAGTGTAGTAGTTTAGTCCTCGTGCAAGGGAAAGGTCAAATTCCAGCTCGTTCCTTAATTCATATCCAGTCAACAAATTAAGGACACTCTCCAACTCTTCAACGCCCTTTAATCCTTCGGGTTGATTGGCAAACAGGTTGCGCATAACTTCAATTTTGTCGCGGTTTGAGCCACATAACTGCAGAATAGGCTTTATTATTTCAAATTCTTGAGCTGTCATTCCTTTTTGGTTTAGCTCTTCTTGAACTTGGTCGATTCCTATTTTATCGAGTTTGTCAATGCCAATCGTAATTTCAGTCAGGAGGTCTTCTCGATTTATAAGCGATACCATTCCGGACAGAATTTTCCGATTGTTTAGTTTAATGCAGGTGCGAATTCCTAATTTGGAGAAAATTTCGTCCATGATCATAACAAGTTCAGCTTCGTTCATTTGCGAATCAGAACCTATAACATCGGCATCGCATTGGTAAAATTCGCGATATCGCCCTTTTTGAGGCTTGTCGGCGCGCCAAACGGGTTGTATTTGATATCGACGAAATGGGAATGTTATTTCATTTCGGTGTTGCACTACATAACGAGCAAATGGGACAGTAAGGTCGTATCGCAATCCCTTTTCGCACATTTGGGATGAGAGTTTGGTTAACTCTTTATTATTTAGATCATTAGTATCGACACTTCGCAGGAAATCACCCGAATTAAGAATACGAAATAAGAGTTTATCGCCCTCTTCGCCATATTTCCCAAGGAGTGTTGAAAGTTGTTCCATACTTGGGGTTTCTATGGGTTCAAATCCGTAAACTTTATATACATTTTTAATGGTGTCGAAAATAAAGTTTCTACGTCCCATTTCTGTGGGATTAAAATCGCGTGTTCCTTTGGGTATGCTTGGTTTTTGTGCCATCGTTATATGAAATGATTTGTAAGATTGCAAAATTATTATTTTTCGACCGATATACTAGACTTAATCGCTAATTTTGAGTGTTCGGCTTGTTTTTTTTCGATTTTAAGAGTCAGCACAATAGTGAAATCTAATTACAAATAAGAATTGCATGTGCCCTTTATTGTGGGAAATGTTTTGAACAAGGTGGTGCCTAATATCTTTATTAAAAATGAACTGGCGATTAGGGAAGAAGTCACAACTCTACAATAAGAAAAATACTTTTCAGCTTGTCTATCTTGAAGCGTATTTTAAAGGTAAATGCTAACGTTACATTTAGTAAATGTGAGGTTGTCTCCAAATTGCTTTTCATAATTTCGATCCAACCTTTTTTATTTTACAGTGCGTTTTTCAGTGTTGCAATTGCCACTTCGGGATCTTGAGCATTAAACACGTAACTTCCAGCAACCAAAACATTGGCACCGGCTTGGGCAAGTTTTTTAACATTAGTGTTATCAACCCCGCCATCTACTTGTATCATTAGATTTGGGTTAATTTTGTTTGCCTTTTCCCTGATAGCACGAATTTTATCGTAGCTGTGCTCTATAAATTTCTGTCCTCCATATCCCGGATTGACCGACATTACCAACACCATATCGATATCGGGTAATATGTCCCATAGAAGTTCTGCTGATGTATGCGGATTAATGGCTACGCCGGCTTTAGCTCCAGTGTCTTTTATTTGATAAATGGTTCGATGAAGGTGTATTGATCCTTCAAAATGAACCGTTATTATATCGGCCCCGGATTCACGAAATAAACTAATGTAACGCTCTGGTTTTTCGATCATTAAGTGAACGTCCAAGGGTTTTGTGGTGTGCGCTTTTATCTGTTTTATGATGGGCATTCCAAAGGTTATGTTTGGAACAAAATGTCCGTCCATAATATCAAGATGTAGCCAGTCGGCTTGACTACGGTTAAGCATATCAATGTCAGCCTTAAGATTCATAAAGTTTGCTGACAGTAGGGAAGGGGAGATAATTAATGCCATTTGTTTTTATATTTTAAAGGACAAAGCGAAAAAACCATGCCAACATCGATACGATATTGATATGTTTTTTTCGCTTTTCAAATAACGGGTGATTTTTAATTTAAAGTTGGGGTTTTATCCCAAATAGGTTTTTAAATTTCTACATCGCGACGTGTGTTTTAATCGGCGAATGGCTTTCTCTTTAATTTGACGTACTCTTTCTCTGGTAAGACCTAACTCGTCACCAATCTCCTCCAAGGTTAATGCTTGGGTATTAATTCCAAAATAGTGACGAATAATATCCGATTCGCGTCTCGACAGCGTTGTTAAAGTTCGTTCAATCTCTTTTCTAAGTGAGTCGGTAATTAAGTTCTTATCGGGGTCAGGCGTGTCGGTTGATTCAAGTAAATCCGACATGGAAACATCTTCACTTTCTGTTATTGGAGCGTCAATGGAGACATGTTTTCCTATAATTTCCATGGACCGTTTCACTTCTATGGGACTCAAATCGAGCACAATTGCAATTTCTTCCGCCGTAGGTTCCCTTTCATAATCTTGTTCTAGTTTCGAAAAAGCTTTTGAAATTTTATTTATGGCACCAATTTTATTTAAAGGAAGTCGTACAATTCTTGCCTGTTCTGCCAATGCTTGAAGTATCGATTGTCGAATCCACCAAACAGCATAGGAGATAAACTTAAATCCACGAGTTTCGTCAAATCTTTGTGCAGCTTTAATTAAGCCTAGATTTCCTTCATTTATGAGATCAGGCAAACTTAATCCTTGATTTTGATATTGTTTCGATACCGATACTACAAATCGGAGATTTGCTTGCACTAGTTTATTTAACGCGCCTTGATTTCCAGATCGAATATCACGAGCAAGAGTGACTTCATCTTCAGCAGTTAAAAGATCGACTTGACCGATTTCCCGTAAATAGCGATCTAACGATTGGGTATCTCGATTCGTGACTTGTTTTGAAATTTTAAGTTGTCTCATGGACATGCAATTTTGGTTATAGTATGTGATTTGGCGCCTAAATATAACTTTTATATTAATACAACCGACCTCTTAACCTCTTATTTTTAGTCAAGTAAGGTTTTTTTCAAGATTTCCACCCAGTTTGCAATACGACTATCTGTTTTTTCACTTTCATAATCTTCGTCCAGTGGAAGCCCTACGAATCTCCCATCTTTAAGGGCTTTCGAATCTGTAAATGTGTAGCCATCGCGACTTACGTGACCTACAATTTCGGCCTCTTTTGTTTGTAAAACATTAGCCATTTCTCCAATGGCATCAACAAATTTTGCAGCATATGTAATATGATCTCCAAGTCCGAACAAAGCTATTTTCTTGCCCTTTAGATTGGTTCTTTTAAGTTTAGGCATAATCGAACCCCATTGGTTGGTGTTGTCTTCTCCATCCCATGTTTCCGAACCCAATGTGGATACTCCAAAAATGAGTTTGTCGTATTTCGACAATGTGTCTATGGTAACATCGTTAACTGGATAGATGTCCGCTTTGTCAGCGCCCAATAAATTTTGTATTTTTTCTGCAACAACTGCAGTTCTGCTCTTGGCAGGACCGTAAAAAATTCCTATTTTTTTCATACTAATAACATTTATGTTAATTGGTTAAACAACTTAGATGTTCGTGTTGTTCAGGGAAAATTTATAATAATGAATAATGTGTGGAAAAGGATTATAAGGTAAAGCTTATTACATAGCATTAATGGTGTTTTACGTTGATCATTCGTAAAAGGTTATAGGTTTATTGTTTTTATGTAGTAAAGAAGTTGGAGTTTAATGTAAACATTTAACCCAGTGTAAGTTATGAGTTATTATATTAAAATAATAATCAATTACTTTGTGGTGAAAAATTTTAATTCGATTTATTTCACTTCCGTCGATTATAATACAAAGATTGAAATTATTCGCTTTCTTCTGAAAAGGGATAAGTGCCTGTCTGATAGGTGTAAACTCATCAAAAAATGTAACAAGTGGTTGATTTGCTGACCACTCGCTTCCTTGTATGAGGAATAAATAATTGTTTTCAGACAAAGGCTTTAGGATAGATCGTAAAGTTGGGATATCTTTAAAGACGAAGAGGATAGTCGTTGTTCAACGTTCACATTGCATTCGTTGCCTAAATTCACACAATGAATACAATGGGAACATTGTTTCTAATTTTTTTTAATGGTGCTTAATAGTTGTGCCATTTCTGATTGTATTTTTTTTGCTTCATTGCGTGCTATTTCAGCAAATTTGGATGTATTTGAAGCGTATAAAATTTGTCTTGAACTATTCACAATGAGTCCACAATTTTTGGTTAATCCGTTTTGAGCAACCTCGTTTAGTGATCCTCCTTGTGCGCCGATACCGGGTACTAATAGGAAGTTTTCGGGCACTATTTCTCGAATTTCGGCGAGCATTTCAGCCTTGGTTGCCCCAACGACGTACATTAAATTATCGCGATTTCCCCAGTTTTTACTGGTTTTTAGAACCTGCTTGTATATAAGGTCGTTGTTTTTAAGTTGTAGTTGTTGAAAGTCGTTTGCACCTTGGTTCGAAGTAAGTGCGAGCAGTATTACCCATTTGTCTTTGTATTCTAAAAATGGGATCACCGAGTCTGAACCCATATATGGATTCACTGTTACTGCATCAAATTCCATGGTTTCAAAAAATGTTTTGGCGTACATTTTTGATGTATTTCCAATATCTCCTCTTTTAGCATCTGCAATCAGAAAAATTTCTGGATATTTTTTTTTAATGTAAGTAACTGTTTTTTCAAGACTTTGCAATCCTTTTATTCCATAGCATTCGTAAAAGGCTAGATTTGGTTTATAGGCAACGGATAGATCGTGAGTGGCATCAATTATAGCTTTATTGAACTCGAATATAGGATCGGTAGTGTTTTTAAGAAATTGGGGAATTTTCTCAATATCCGTGTCCAGTCCAACACATAAAAACGATTGTTTTGTTTTACATTGACTAACTATTTCACTAAAGTCCATTACATTATGCCTCCGTCATTTAATTTCTCGGCATTTTCGGCCATTTGAAGTTTCTCAATAATTTCAGCAATATCACCATCCATAATTGCCGAAAGATTGTACATTGTAAGTCCAATCCGGTGGTCAGTCATTCGTCCTTGAGGATAGTTGTAGGTGCGGACTTTGGCTGATCGGTCACCCGTAGAAACCAATGTTTTTCGTTTTGATGCAATGGCATCCATTCTTTTTGAATATTCAATATTGTAGAGGCGAGTTTTTAGTTCGCGCATGGCTTTGTCTAGGTTTTTTAATTGTGATTTTTCATCCTGACAAGTTACAACTAGTCCTGACGGAATGTGTGTTAATCGTATGGCGGAGTATGTTGTGTTTACCGATTGTCCTCCAGGTCCAGAACTACAATAGGTGTCTTTTTTTACATCTTCGGGTTTTATTTGCAGGTCAAATTCTTCTGCCTCGGGAAGTACGGCTACCGTTGCAGCTGAGGTGTGTACACGCCCTTGTGTTTCTGTTTGAGGAACGCGCTGAACCCTATGGACTCCGGATTCATATTTTAAAATCCCATAAACGCCTGTTCCGCTAATTGCAGCAATAATCTCTTTGTAGCCGCCGGAGGTTCCTTCGGTGGTACTAGTAACTTCCATTTTCCAATGTTTATTTTCAATAAATTTGGAATACATGCGAAACAGGTCGCCAGCAAAAATACTGGCTTCATCTCCTCCTGTACCTGCTCTGATTTCCAGAATAGCATTTTTATCGTCGTCTGGATCCTTAGGAATCATTAGAATGCGAATTTTATCTTCAATCTCAGGAATAAGAGCCTCTAGCATTTCAATCTCCTCTTTTACCATCTCTTTCATATCTTCATCTTTCTCATCAACAAGCATTGCTTTTGAGGAAGCTAAGTTGTTTATAGCATTTTTATGCTCCTTGCCCATTTCAACAATTGGCTCAAGATTTTTATATTCCTTTGTTAATTTTATATATCTTTTTACGTCGTTAATAACCTCCGGATCAGTTAATTGCTGACCTATCTCTTCGAATTTTAAACGTAGTGATTCTAATTTACTGAAACTGTTTGTCATATTGTTATATTAGTTGTATTCAAATTCGCCGTATTCGGAACGGATTGTTAATTTGTTCTGCTCTGCTTTTTTGCAATAACCTACAATTTTAGCTTCTAAGTTGAATGAATTGGCAATGCTTATTATTTGCTGCGCATGTTCCGCACTTGTGTAGATTTCAAATCGATGTCCCATGTTAAAAACTTGATACATCTCCTTCCAATCGGTTCCAGATTCCTTTTTTATAACTTTAAATAGGGGAGGAGGTGTAAATAGATTGTCTTTCACTACATGCATATTCTCAACAAATTTCATGATTTTTGTTTGTGCGCCTCCTGAGCAGTGAATCATGCCATGAATGTGTGGTCTAAATTGTTGTAATACCTTTGCAATAACAGGGGCGTATGTTCTTGTTGGACTTAAAACCAATTTCCCCATATCGAGGTTCAAGCCTTCCACTTTTTCAGTCAACAACTTGCTACCGCTGTAGACTAGGTGGCTGGGAATATTGGGATCAAAGCTTTCGGGATATTTTTTCGCCAAGTAGTTTGCAAAAACATCGTGACGTGCACTGGTGAGTCCATTGCTTCCCATTCCTCCGTTGTAGCAATCTTCGTATGTTGTTTGACCGAATGACGCTAAACCAACAATTACGTCATTGTCCTGAATGTTTTGATTGTCAATTATATCTGCTCTTTTCATCCGCGCAGTTACGGTGCTATCTACAATTATGGTTCTAACGAGATCTCCAACATCCGCTGTTTCTCCGCCTGTGAAATAACAATTAATCCCATGCTTTTTTAAGTTCTCAATCACTTCGCTTGTTCCTTCGATAATGGCTTTGATTACATCTCCCGGGATTAAGTGTTTGTTTCTTCCTATGGTTGATGATACAAGGATTCCATCGGTTGCACCAACACACAAAAGGTCGTCAATGTTCATTATCAAGGCATCCTGAGCAATCCCTTTCCACACTGATATATCGTTGGTTTCGCGCCAATATAAATAGGCAAGCGACGATTTTGTGCCAGCACCATCGGCATGCATTATATTGCAATATTCCGAATCATTTCCTAGGATATCGGGAATGATTTTACAAAATGCGGATGGGAAAATTCCTTTATCGATATTTTTAATGGCATTATGAACTTCGTTTTTTGATGCCGAAACTCCTCGTTGGCCATAACGCGAATTGTCTTGCATTTTATTGTTTTATAATGGTTATAGAGCCAACAAAGGTAGTCGATTTTTAGTTTATTTTAATTGATTTTTAGTTTATTTTAATTTTGAGGATTGTTTTAAGGCTTTGTTTTGGAGTTAGAAAAAAAGAAAGGGAAGCTGATAAATCAAGCTTCCCTTTCTACAAATCGTTGAATCGTTTATTCGATTTCACCAGCCTCTTCAGGATAGGGCTCGAATTCCATTAGAATCTCTCTCTTTTTAACGGTAGAGTTTTTCGAGACATATAGTTTTTTGACTGTTCCATATACGGTTGACTTGATTATGTTTTCCGTTTTCATGGCTTCAAGTACACACAATCTTGTACCTCTATTAACCTCGTCCCCTTCTTTGATAAAAACCTTAAGTATTTCACCGGGAAGGACTGATTTTAGGATATTAGGGTTTGGTCTTTCATACCCTACGCGCTTCTCAAATTTAGCACTGTGTGTTGTTTTGTATTTTACGTCATCGAGAATAAACGTTTTATATTTCGGTTTTTCTTGTTCCATAAC
>JAQVXQ010000216.1 GCA_028709085.1 Salinivirgaceae bacterium
TTAAGTCAATAATTGGTGCATTTATATCTACACCATCGTAAATGTAAAACTCTCCCCAACCATTATCAAATTCCGTGAAAATTAGACGTAAGCGTGCATTTTCAGTATCAGGATATATGGTAGCCACAAGGTCATATCCACCTTCCCAGTTTCCTGAAGGACCTCCTGGATCCGTAAATTTACCCGAACATGTGGATGTTTCAGTAAAAGTTCCCATTAAAAATACGTCTCCGTAATTGGTTACCTCAAAAGCACCTCCATTATTAGTAGCATTTCCATCGGTAGGCAATACTATTTCGGCAACTACATTGTGGGTTGCAACCTCAGATAAGTCTGCTGTGGCTGTAAAAGTATATTCAGCAAATTCGCCGGGAGCAATGGATAAGCTTCCTACATTTTCAGTAATCCATTCGCCTGCATTTAATTTATATCGTACATCAAAGCCTGTTTGTGCTGTTAAACCAGGATTTTCCATTTTAATGGTTACAGTTTCTTGACCTAAAAATCCACCTGATATGGGAGAAATTAATTCAACAAATGCCAAGTCGTGCTCTAATCTAGGAGCATAGAGAGCAAAAGAGAGATCAAATACACTCCAATAGCTCATCAAATCGGAGCCTGAAGTCCAATCGTCGGCATTGTAGTTAAATCCATGCAACGGATTTTTAAAATAAAAAGAGGCTCCATGAGATCCTGCTGTTTGAGCTTCCCATTTCCAATAGCCGTCCGCAGCATGATTTCGAACCGGTTGAACACACAGCCAATAAGTTCCTTCAGTTAAAGTAGCGGTGGTAGGCAATTCAACATAAAAGTCGCCATTGCCGCGATACATTACCGTTGATATTTCAGTGGCAGAGTAAACCTCTGTTGCACTTGGCATGTTTAAGGCGGGGTCATTTTCGTAAATAATCACATTTACAGTGTCGATATCGGGCGAAGTAGCATATTTATTAATTACCCCTAAGGCATTAATATAAGCTATATTCCAGGTTTCGCCAACGGGAACTGTAAAATCGTCGGCACTGAAAGAGGTTTTGGCTACGTTATCGGCATCAGTAGCAACATAGGAGTACATTGCATTGGGAGAAACTGCCGTACTTGCATTACTAATTTGGTCATAGAGCAGGGGCCCTACTGCCGCTTTTTGTGCAAATGTTGAGCTTATGGCAAGTGTAACTGCTATAAGCAATGCATTTAATTTAAAATTTTTCATTCTTGTAATTTTTAGTTAAACATTTACTTGTTGGTCTTATTTTACTTTTTTGGGGAAAACTGTTCAAGCAATTTGCTAAGTGCCTTTGTAATTTCCCGTTTTTCATCTAGTTGCAAAAGAATTTTTCGATCCAGATCCGAATCCTCCTTTTGTGGAGGCTTTTTACTCGGTAACCGTGTATTCTTTTCACCTCGTTTTTTATTCTTCATTTCTATGCACGTATAAAAACTATTTGAATTGATGGATTTCATTTCAAGGCTCAATGTATTGGTTGAATTACAATTCAAATAACAAATGACCATAGCGAGGTTACTACTATTCACCAAAAGGCAGAATAATTCCACTACAAAAGAGTATATTCTTCTGTAAATAAGTAAATTAGATTATACAAGAATAGGATGTATTTTTTGCAGAAAAGGAAAAATCGGACAAAAGAGGAACTATGTTTTTAGCTTTAGGAAGACTGAAAAGAAGAGAAACTTAGGAAACAAATTCTAATCTTCCTCAATTTGCATAAGATACGAAACCAGATTTACATCCTTATTCAAAAGATTAAGTTTTTTGCGTAGTCGAGTTCGAGCTACTTCAAGGCTTTTTACCGACTGAAAGGTAATAGCAGAAATCTCTTTGGTTGACATATTTAAACGAAGGAAAGCACACAACCGTGTTTCATTAGGGGTAAGATCAGGAAACATAGCATTAAGTTTAGCATAAAAGGTCTCATGCACCTCCTGAAAACGCAACTCAAATTCTTTCCATGCGTCTTTGTTGGTGCTTATGCGGAGTTCGTTTATCACTTCCTGAACAACAGCTTGATTCGATTTTTTAAAATCCCCCTTAATCCGCACCAACCGTTCAATAATGCGAATTGCCGTTTCATTGCTTTTTACCAAATACATTACATTGGTAGCCAATTCTTTATTTTTGAACTCCAACTTATTTTCCAAGTTTTCTTTTTCTAACGATAGTTTTTCCTTTTGTAGTCGAATGCGTCGTGATCGGTTTCGGGCTAAAAAGAGTAAAAGAAGGACTGCAGCTAAAAGTCCCGCCACAATGGCAATTATTAACAAATAAGCAAACTCGGCTTTCTGTTGCTCTAGCTCTTGCTGTTTTTGAAGCTTAGCAAAATTATATTGCATATCCAATTGAGTGGCAGTTTGCAAACTTTGGGCATTGTTCAAACTATCGCTTAATTCCTTATAGATACGGTGCATATTGTATGATTTCTCATACAACCCAAGAGTTGCATAGGCATCAATCATATTTTCGGCTATACTTCGCTTAAGATCAATGTATAAAGAGCTATCGGCCAAATGAAATCCTTTTTGAAAGTAATCAAGCGCCTTCAAATTGTCTTGCATTAAAGCGTAACATTCACCCATATAAAAAAAGCTGAGTGCCACTCCTTTTGGGTCCTCTTTTATACTGCGTTTTTGGAGTGCTTTTTCGTAGAATGATAAAGCAATACTGTAATCTTTTTTGGCTTTATGTACATTTCCAATATTATTGTAGGCTTGGGGTACAACCCAATTTTTACCTGATCGTTCGGATAGTTCAATGGCCTTATAAAAATAGTTCAACGCCTGATCGTACTTCTCTTCTGAATTTAAGGTAACTCCTATATTATTATAGATCCGAATGCGCACCAAACTAATCAAAGTATCAACCGATTGATTTTCATTGGGTTGATTTATTTCCAATGCCTTTTGATAGTATTGACGAGCTTTCCCGTATTCGCCTAAACTATTATAGACTAAAGCAATGTTGAAAAAAGCAGCCACAAACCCACTGGTATCCTGAATGATCTCATAGTTTTTAAGAGCTTCGTAATAGTAGGTTAACACCCTGTCGTAGTTTCCGGAATAAAAAAACATGGACCCAAAAATTAGGTTTAACTCTGCTATTTTTTTATAATTGGTTGTCTTTTGTGCTAACTGTAAAGCTTGATTATAGAACTTAAGCGCTGATGTCATGTCGGTTTCACGGAGTTGATTTGCCGATTTCATCAATGATTCGATCTTTACATCATCGCTAGACATGGGCTCTATCAAGATTGCCAAGCTATCGGCATGGGTTGCCCCTAACGATGCATGACATAACTTGACCATTAGTAAAATAGTTATGATGAATGAACGGTACATGAAATTTCAACTTAAAATGAGATGGGATTTTATTTCAACTGTTGTCATGCAAAAATTAGGCAAAAAAACACTGAAATCAAAAAGAAACACTCCTAGTAAGACAAGTTGCATTCTTAATCTGATGTAAAAATGCCCCACGATACTATGACAAAGATACAAAACACCATCAAATTTACAAAACTAAATATTTTCATTTCTGTTATTATGTAAATTTGCCTTAGGTGCTATTTTATTGCATATTCAGAGCCTTTGTAGTATTGTTGTAGCATGTGTATTTACAGTTAGTAGTGGCAATATTTGGGTGCAAATTTTGAATGGTAGTTTCTTTTTATTGATTTTTGTACCCTAGAATGATGGATTTGAAAACTAGATGAAATCACAATAATTAAAACATGAATTAATATGAAAAAATATCTATTGGCATTTATGCTACTGTTCACAGTTCATGGAGTATATTGTCAAATCCCCGATGGATCAATTGCTCCCAACTTTACAACACAAGATATTCATGGGAATTGGCATACACTATACGATTACCTCGATCAAGGAAAAACAGTTATTATCAATATTATATCTACAGCTTTAAATGAAGCCGACGGACAGTCGTGGTTATACTTCGCCGAAGGTCCACTCATGGTTTTTCAAAGCACATATGGTCCCAATGGCACCAACACAGCAATGGTATTAATGATAGAAACCGACCCCGCAACACCCGAATCACATTTATGGGGACAAGGCGAAACATTTGGAAACTGGCAACATTATGCTAATTTCCCGATTATAAGCAACGATGCCCTAGGAGACCTATTCCCACATGACCCAAAATTCCCCAGCAGTTACATTGTTTGTCCCTCGCGTCGTACAAAACATGTAGGATGGCTTACCAGTCCGGCATTAAATCACTATGTAAATCAATGCCCGGA
>JAQVXQ010000055.1 GCA_028709085.1 Salinivirgaceae bacterium
GCTGAGCTACCTCGCCATTATTTCAACTCTCTTCAAGGACTTAACTGCTGACCTTCCCGATTTTTAATCGGGACGCTCTAACCAGCTGAGCTACCTCGCCATTATTTCAACTCTCTTCAAGGACTTAACTGCTGACCTTCCCGATTTTTAATCGGGACGCTCTAACCAGCTGAGCTACCTCGCCATTATTTCAACTCTCTTCAAGGATTTAACTGCTGACCTTCCCGATTTTTAATCGGGACGCTCTAAACAGCTGAGCTACCTCGCCATTATTTCAACTCTCTTCAAGGACTTAACTGCTGACCTTCCCGATTTTTAATCGGGACGCTCTAAACAGCTGAGCTACCTCGCCATTATTTCAATTCAGCAAAACTAGTCCTGATTTTGCGTGTGCAAAGATAAAACATTTTTGATGAAACCCCCAAAAACTCACAATATTTTTCTTTAATTTTAGAAAAATATTGGGGTTAATAATAACCAATGTATATCTGACATCCTAACAATCTGAAATTCAGCTTAAACATCAAATTCGATTTCCGACAAATTACAACTTCGCAGATCTTCAAACTTACCAACAATCTCGTCATACACCCCTTTTGCTATGGAAACTTGAATCCTACAATCGACCAACAACTCTTGCTCTACAATCTCCAAATCATTATCTTTAATTATGCGCATTACATCACCCATTGAGGGATACTGAAATCGAATTTCTAAGGTTCCTTTTTCAACAACTGTAATGATTGTAGCATTATGAATAGCATCGGCGGCAGCAGCTCTATATGCGTTTATCAACCCGGGAATGCCTAATTTGGTTCCCCCAAAATAACGAACCACAACAATAAGGATATTTGTTAGATCAAAACTCTGAATCTGACCCAATACTGGCGGACCACTGCTGTTCGAAGGTTCCCCATCGTCCGATGAGCGAAAAAAACTCTTGTCCGGTTCGATTCGAAATGCATAAACATGATGGCGAGCATCATAATATCGTTTTTTCAATGCCGCCTGATGCGCCTTAACCTCACCCTCGTTAGCAACAGGAAATGCAAATGCTAAAAACTTACTGCCCTTATCCTTGTAAATCCCTTCTGATGGCTCTTTTATGGTTTTATATTCATCTGATTTCTCCATAGGTAAGCAAAGGTAAAGTTTTTTTTCTTTTTACTAAAATCATAAACCAATACATTTTTCCGACAAAAAACGATTCAAAATTTACATCCCTCATATAAATTCACTAATTTTAAGGAGGAATAATATTGAATAGGGAAAATGACAATACAACAACTCAAATATCGATATAGATATCTGTTTATGATAGGATTGACTATTATAAATATAGCAAATATATCCGCTTTCAACGAAATTGACAACGATACTGTAAAACACTCTCCAATATTTAAACTTAGCAAACTACCTAAAACAAAGGCGGTTGGATCGGAAATAAACATTATCGACTCCATTGCAAAAAGCTCCCCCAACAGCACTGTTAACCAGATAGAAACCGACACAACAGTGATTTTAACTCATAAACATAAAACAGTTTTAGAACCGGGGAAAAACAGCATTTTACTTCCAAAAGTATTTGTATTGCCGCGTCAAGAACCCTATCGAACAATTAAAAAGGACACAATATGGCAACCAAAACAAATAACCGCTCATTTCCCGGAACATAAACACATAGAAAGCCCTAAGTTTAAGGACAATGCCATTTACGACATTCGCTATCTTGACATGGATCAAGGATTGCCGTCGTCCTACGTGCTTTCCGTTTATGAAGATAAAAATAATAACATTTGGATCGGATTCAACGAGTCGGGCGTTGCTTGTTATTTCGATAAATCGTTAATTCATTTCAATCCACATAATGGATTCCCCTTAAAATCGGTTCGATCCATATTTCAAGACAATAAGGGAAATATGTGGTTTGGGTCTTTCGAAGAAGGGGTTGTGAAATACGATGGAGAGCATTACACGCACTTTGACACAAAACAAGGCTTTCCGAACAATTGGATATATGATATAAAGGAAGATACAGAGGGCAATATTTGGTTTGCCACCGGGAAAGGGGCTTGCAAATACGATGGACATGCGTTAATTGTTTACACTCAAGATGAAGGGATGATATCGGGTGAAATTCAAAGCATTACCATTGAACCATCAGGTGCAATTTGGTTTGCATCCAGCAATGGAGGGATCTGTAAGTTTGAAAATCAGACCTTCACCCATTTCAATTTTGGAGAGAACTTCGCCTCTTTAAAGGTTAATAAAATTGCATATGATACCATCAACAACAAACTTTGGATCGTATATAGTAAACAAAACTTTGCAACTATTTATAAAGATACCGTCTCATTTTATAAGTGCCCCAAACCTTATTTGAATAGGTTTAAAGATATTACGATAGACAAAAAAGGGAACGCCTATATTTCAACACTATCTAATGGATTTTTCAAATTCTCAAACAATACCTTAACATATTACGGAACCGAAGAAGGTTTAAGTCATAAAGACGTATCAACCGTAAATGTACTTCGCGACGGATCAATAGTAGCAGGGACTCGAGGGGGCGGAATAAACATATTTAATCCAAACTCGTTCAACCATTTTAATAAAATACATGATGTAAACAACGCACTAATTTGGTCCATATCACAAGACACAAGCGGGGTTATTTGGATGGGATCAGAAATGGATGGAATTGTAAAATACGATGGCGAAATTTTCTCATCCTACAATATAGATCATGGACTCCGAAGCCATATAATATTGACAACCCTAGTGAGTAAAAAAGGGGGAATCTGGTTTGGAGGATATAAACATGGATTGTCGAAAATTTCCGACAGCACCTTGACAAACTACGACCAAAAAGATGGTATTACAGACTTAAATATAACTACTTTATTTGAGGACAATAGCGAGAACATATGGATTGGAACTTGGGGTGGAGGTGCTTATATGTTTGATGGTAAACTAATTACACATTTTGGCGAAAAGCAAGGATTAACAGACGGAAACGTTTTTGCCATTGAACAAGATATAAATGGAGACATCTGGTTTGCTACAGATGGAGGCGGTTTATTTCGGTTATATTCCGCCGATTTTGACTCCAAAATTATGTACAATTATAATCACTGCAATGATTTGAATACAGCAAACATCTACGCTCTTAAAAAGGATAAATTTGGTAATTTATGGATTGGTTCGCACAGTAACGGGGGCTTATATCTACTTACAACAAAAGAACAAACAACATTACCAACGGACACAAAGTTTCGACAAATAAATATGTCGGACAAAAACGCAAATCAATCAATTACCTCATTGGCATTTGACCAGAACAACAAACTATGGATTGGTACAGAGAACGGAATATATGTGCTTCCAGATATAGTAACGAAAAATGGGTTAAACATTAAAAAGTCGAATCAAACCATTAGTTTCTCAAAAGGAGATGGTTTAAAGGGGTTGGATTTTTATAGGAATGCGATTTTTTGTGACCCTGAAAATCAAATGTGGATGGGCACTGGAAAATGTTTATCCTCCATTAATGCATCCAATTTCGATCAAACAGATGCCCGACCTTCAGTACAAATTGATCAAATTAGTATAACAAATCATTACATCGATTTCAGACAAAAACAATCGAACGAAAACAAACTATATGGCCATGACAGCACGCTGTTTAAGGGAATTAAATACAATCATGTGCTCGAATTCTCGAATACGCCTACGCAACTAAAACTACCATTCAAATACAATCATCTAACATTTTACTTCTCCGTTCAAGGACTCAACGTATCCAATAAAATTACCCTTCAAGCAATGATTAAAGGTCTAGATAATGAATGGATTACAGTAACAGATAACAAAATTGATTACAGAAATCTCCCCAGTGGAGTTTACACGTTTAAAATTCGAGCAAAAGACATTTATGGAGACCCAGGAGCGATTGAAACATTCACTTTCCAAATATTATCACCTTGGTGGTTAACATGGTGGGCGTATATATTATACGTCATTGTTTTTGTGTTAATTACCATGCAAGTCTCACGATGGCGATCAATACGTTTAATAAAACACAAAAATGAATTATCGAGGTTGGTTGAAGATAGAACCCAAGAGTTAGCTCTAAAAAATAGTGAATTAAACCAACTATTGCACGAAGTGTCGGCACAGCGCGATGAAATTGAAACTCAGCGCGACACTGTATTTAAACAAAAACAACAACTCCAAAATGTACACGGTGAATTGTCCAGCTCCATTGATTATGCGGTACGAATCCAGACTGCACTGTTCTCGGACAAAGAAGAATTGAAAACATACTTTCCTGAAAATTTCGTGATAATAAAACCAAAAGATAAAATAACCGGCGATTTCACGTTTTGGACAAAAGCAAATGACAAAATCATTGTGGCGGTAGCTGATTGTACTGGTCACGGTGTCCCTGGTGCTTTCATGAGCATGCTTGGACTGACCATGATTCGAGAAATTGTTAACAAAGATAAAAACACCAATACGTCTGAAATACTCAATATTTTGCGTCGAGAACTGATTATTGCACTACGTCAGAAATTTGGTCCTAGAGAACAAAATGATGGACTCGATATTGCCATTGTTGCCATTGACGAAAAATCGAAAACAATCCAATATTCTGGAGCACACAGCCCTATGTATCTCATTAGAAACGGGGAATTGATCGAATACAAAGCTGACAAAGCCTCCGTTGCCATACATATAAAAATGGTCCCCTTTACAAGTCAAACATTTACATATTCTAAAGGCGATTCAATTTATCTGTTTACCGATGGTTTTCCCGATCAATTTGGAGGACCAAAGTCCACAAAACTTAAAAGTAAGGCGTTTAAAGAATTGATTCAACAAAATTTCCATACTAAATTTGAAGACCAATACGCCTATTTTATTAAGTTTTTTAACGCTTGGAAAGGGACACAAGAACAAATTGACGATGTAACTTTGGTGGGGATTAAACTCTAATTCAAAATCACGACCAATCCAAAACAACTAATTCCTTATGGATTTGAGACCGCAACAGGAATAATTTTACCATTGATAAAACGCCATTGTTTGAGGGCAAAATCGGCAATATACTGAGCAATCTCTTCGGGAGTCAATGGAGCTTTATATCCAGGAAAAGCACGGTTCAACATTTCAGTTTGCACCGCTCCCAATGCCAAGCAATTAAATCGAACACCTTGGTCAGAATACTCGGTCGCTAAACACTCCGTTAAACAAGCCATAGCCGCCTTTGATGCCGAATAAACCGATAGTCCGGAAAACTTAGAACTCCCCTGAAATCCGCCCATGGAACCAATACTCACAACATGTGCAACGGAGGATTTTCGCAAATTTGAAATTAATTGTTGTGTTAATAGCAGTGGTATTTTAAAATTCACCGTCATTATTTTATCCACATCATCGCCACTATAATCTTCAAATGATTTGTTTATGAGCACTCCAGCATTGTTAATTAAAATATCTACGGTGTCGGGCAATTTGTTTTTTATGGAAGAGAGATCGTGGGTCAAAAAATTAAAATCAATAATAGAACATGGAACTTGACCTAATTTTACTTGCAATACTGAGGGATTGGACGACAATGCATACACATTGTGACTTTTCCCCAATAATTTCACCAACTCAAAACCAATCCCTTGACTACATCCTGAAACTACTATATTCATACAACCCTTGTTTTATTTTAAATTAAAAAATCATTCTATTGGACCTAACCTATTTTTATAAAATCGTAGTGTTGCTAAAACAAATTGCCCAAACAACGCCATCCATCGAGCAACCAACCTAAAAATATCGTCGCCAAAACTATTAAAACGCAGTAATATTATTTACTAAACTTTAATTTGAGAATCCAGGAGTTATTCTATTTGGGTTTCATTCAATTCGGATATAAAAAAACATCATTTCCAATTTCTCTAACGTTAGACAAACTAGAAATGATATTGTTTTACAACGATGTACGCATTTGATATTCATGGGGAATAAATACCGCAGATTGCCCTACTTTTTCTTATTTCCAAACAGATATGTTTTGTTTTCCGTTCTGTTCCACAAACGTTTAATGTTAGAAAAGTGATTCAAAATTAACATCACCGTCACAAAAATTGAGAACAATTGCATATAAATATTTGCCTCGGGCTGAAACACAAATACCGTTATTGGAAACGTTAATCCGCCCAAAACGGAACCCAAACTAACATACTTGAAAATTATTAAAACAGATAAAAATACAATTATGGCCACGATAGACGCAATGGGGTTGATTCCCAAAACTGCGCCCATAATTGTGGCTACACCTTTTCCGCCTCTGAAATCAGCAAATAGTGGGTAAATATGTCCCATAACGGCGGACAGGCCAGCTATTATTCGCAATAGATCTTCTTCATGTACACCAATCTGTTTGGCAATTAAATAACTGAAAATAACGGCACAAAAGCCTTTTAAAACATCAATGACAAGTACAATAATTCCGGCTTTTACACCTAGTACTCGAAACGTATTCGTAGCTCCAGCGTTGCCACTTCCGTGTTCTCGAATATCAGTGTTATAATATCTACGTCCAATCCAAACGGCTGTCGGAATACTCCCAATAACATATGCTAAAACAACGGCAATTAAATAAGAATAAAACATATTATAGATCTTTAATTTTTAAGTTTCTCTTCTAAAAACTGGTTGAGAAATTCGATGGTTAATCGTTTTGCTACAATCTTGTGTTTTTCGTCCAACAGATACATTGTTGGTGTACTATACACATCATAATTATCTCTAAAGTTTGTCAAATATAGCGGATCGTAAACATTTATCCATGGTTCAATCTCAAATTTTGCGATTGTTTCTTTCCAAAGATCCAGATCACGTTGTGTATAAAAGGAATAGATATTAAAACCCAAATGGTGGTATTTATGGAAAATATCAAGCAAAATGGGCATCTCTTTTTTGCAATGGCCACAATTGGGTTCCCAAAACACAAGCAAAGTGTATTTTGATTCAACCGCATGCAATGGATAAAAAGTACCCTCAGGAGTTTGTGCTTTGTCTAAATTTGGAGCAACTGCTCCAATCAAGTTTGGTCGAATTTTTTCAACTCTACTTTCAAGCTGTTTCTTAAAATCGTCCTTAACCCAATCAACATAATCGGTTAAGAAATATCGGTCGGCCAAATGAACGGTAATGGCATCAAATCCCATATATTTACTATTACTATACTGTGTAAACACATAGTTTAGAACATATTGCATAAATTCTTTGTTTCCATCAATCAGTGCAACAACATATTCAATAGAATTGATAATACTATCGGGATGAGGAATAACAACTTTCTCGAAAAAAGTGGATAGTTTAGTGTGAAAAATAGGGGTTCGCAATATTCGAATATCTGAAAAGTCAATGTTTTTCAAATATCCGGTTTTATAAATGTTGTACTGCATAATGGAATCTACTGGAATTCCATTGATCAGTTCCCCAATTTTCGGCACAATAGGCTCGTCGAACGCAGTAATAATTTTAGACAACAATGCATTAGGAGACCCCCCTCGTACTGCGTTTTGTTTTTGTTGAATTTCGTTGTTTATTTCCTCCAGTTCGGAAATTGCTTTTTTACGTTTCGCATCGGAGATGGTTTTATCCATACTCATAACCCTGTATTTATGAGCTTCCGTTGTTTTCGAAAACATAAAATCTTGATAGTCTCTAAACTGGGTATTTACTGGTGAATTTTCAATTTTCAGATTTTTAACCATAACTCTCATATCAGAAGAGGTGTCCGTCTCCATGGAGAATTTCGTATTGCTATCAATAATAAAATCAAAGTAATTGCGAGAAGGAAGAATCACTAAATATATACCCTCTTCCAATTTCTTGTCGCCAGAAAAAACACCTTGCCCCTTACTATCAAGCTTTACGGTATCAACTACATAGTTTTTATCGCCATAATAAAATGCAAGATAGACATCTTGATTGCTTAAACCGTTTATGGTAACCGATATTTCAAATTGACTGAATAACGGATTAGATAACAATAAGCCAAAGAGAATTAATTTACAGAATTTAATCATCGTTTTGAAATTTTATACAATTGTAGCAAATTTTTACTAAAGTAAGGAATATTTAAAGTGCTTTTGATCGCCGTTAAACTTTTATAAAATAAATTAGATCTTAATGACTGTATATACCGATTTAATTGTATTTTTAGGACTTATATAAAACAACTCCACAAAATGCCGAACGATACTCATAATATATCTTCTCCCAATAACCAAGACGAAAGAGCACGTAAAACCGATATGTTCGAAAGAATAATTAGGCAGAATAGAATTACGGCCGATATTATCGCACTTTTTACTGACACGGACAAATTTGACGAGAAACTGAAAGAATTTAAACGGATTTTCTCTGCGTATCATAATATTAAAAATGCAACATTATATATTTACGACGATAATAATGCTGCCCTAAGGATTACAGCCCACGATCCGGATGTAAAACGGAGTTTCTTTATTCCTGAGATTATTAATTTGAATTTGAACAAAGGCTTTAGCGATCTTTTACAAAAGGAAGAGTTATTCGGGACAGAGAAAGTAGCGGCGCAAGAAATCGTACTTAGCCAAAGATACGACTGGAATAATCATCCAGAGATTCGAATCATGCCAGCTCGTCTTACCGATAAATTGCTGGCAATATGGATAATAGAGTTAGAGAAGACAAAAAGCTTAGACGATTTCGACATCTCCTTTTTTAAAACAATTGGGGTATTAACAGCCCAGATTTTCAAAAGAAATTTGGATGTAAATTCATTAAAAGCAGCCTATACTATGGCTGACAAAGCAAATAAAATAAAATCGGCATTTTTAGCAAATATGTCCCAAGAGATTCGCACTCCGGTTAATTCAATTGTAGGATTTAGTGATCTCTTGGCTGACCCTGATTTAACAATCGATCAACGTGAGGAGTTTATTAATCTAATAACGCAAAGTGCTCGGTCGTTGGTTAAAATATTTGACAATATACTGGATGCCAGTAAAATAGATGCAGAGCAACTAAATTTAAAAGTAGAATATACTCCTTGGTCAATACTATATAAAGAATTAAGCACCGAAAGTGGTCGGTATGCTACCAACAGAAACATTCAATTCATTATAGAACAGCCAGAAAACATCAATGGGCTTCAATTAAAAACAGACGCATATCGATTCAAACAAGTTCTTATCAATGTTATTGAAAACGCGTTTAAATATACTGAATCGGGAACTGTAACTTTGGGATATAAATTCGACAAGAATGAAAACCTACTGATATATGTAAAAGATACAGGTATTGGAATTAGCGATGATATCAAAGATAATATTTTCGAATTTTTTAACCAACGAGACGATAATTACACGCGCCAAAGTGGAAGTACAGGATTAGGATTGGCTTTGGCATATAAAATCACGCAACTCCTTTCTGGCAAAATGTGGTTCGAAACTGAAAAAGACAAGGGAACTACATTCTACACGCAATTCCCTAAATCTATTCTTAAAATAGGAGGTTCATCGAAACCCTCCGCTGAAATGGATTTGCCGAATTTAAAAGGCAAAACAATTTTGATTGCCGAAGATGTTGAAATTAATTATATGCTTATTTCCGAATTGCTTTCACCCACGAAAGTGACCTTAATATGGGCAAAAAATGGTGCCGAAGCCGTAAAAGCCTTCCAGGCAAAAAAACCAGATCTTGTTTTAATGGATTTACAGATGCCAATAATGAACGGCTATGAAGCCATAAAAGCCATAAGAAAACTAGACAAAAACATTCCCATTATAACTCAAACAGCGTTTGTAATGAACAGCGAAAAAGAGCACTCCATCGAAGTTGGAGCTAACGATTTTATAGCAAAACCTATAAAGCCAAAAGAGTTAATTAGTGTAATCCTACGACATTTATTTTAAAAGCGCGTGTTTGTTTGAATTATAATAAATTAGAATACAAAATCACTTGCACTTCTGATGGTAGAGTAACACCGAATTCATCCGTTAATCAACAATGTATTTTCATTATAATTTTCGCATCAAGACTCCCCAGTTTTTTCGCTTTCTTAAAATCGTTGCAGGCCTTTTTTTTCTCTGCCATTTCAAGGTATATCTGTCCACGAATGATATAATATTCGGCATTTTCCGGCTCAGCCGTAATTACAATATTAATATAATCCATCCCTTTGTTCCAATTCTTTAAAGAGACATATGCTGTGGCAGCACCATATACACCCCCTATAAAATCTGGGCGAATATCAATAAGTTTCAAATACAGTTCTAAAGCCTCTGACGCCTTTTGTGTACGCATAAGGCAGAGTGCTTTTTGATAAATGGCATTGCAATGATTCCCATCAAGATTCAAAATTGAGTTGTACACTTCAATAGCCGCACTATATTTCTCTATATTCTGCAGTTTAGATCCCTCAATCATTAAGGAATCAATTGCTTGGGAGTAACATAAAGCTCTTGAAAAAACGACTAAAAGTACAATCCACAATGCTTTTCTCATGGAATTTTAATATAAATTACAAGATTAACCATAACGCACTATTATACTATACATTCTTAGAGACTATTATGTTTGCTTTGCAATGGAAAAGTTGAGAAAAAGTTGAATGATCACAAAAAAGGTCGCTAGAAAACATCGGGGTTCTTGAAAATCAAATAATAGGTATTACAATCCTGCATGTCCGTTGATTTGACTTTTTTTCCATTAATAATGATTTTGTGACCCTCGAAGTGATACGTTAGCAGATTCACAAAATCGAATTCATTATCGGTTCGGCTCAATATGCCAGACAATTCACTTAAATCAATAATAACACTTAATGGTTGGTTTACTATGGACAATTTTTTATATCCCCAAAGTGAATATGCTTCTTGATTTGCCCATAATATCTGAGTTTTAGAACAATATAAAACAGCTTGATCCAACCCATCCATAATTAATTCCAATTCGGTTTGAGGGGGAATTAATATTGGCTCAATATCATACCGTTCTTCTATATTTTGTTTCAAATTACAAACAATATTATGAACCATTTCCTTAAAATCTTGAGGATTGGATATTGTTGAGGTTGACTTTAGTACCGAGCTAGAAGATAACAAAGGTTTTAATGCTCCAAATAACGCTTCAAAAACCCCTTTGTCCCAATTTACGGGAATCAACTTGCTCAACTCGGTTTTTTGATCCAAACTGATGCCTAAATTGGTTTCATATTGTAACTTAATGGCTTTATCAATAGCCTCCGACATGTTACGGCAAATATCCCAATTCTTGAAAATCTGTTGGTTTATAACATTAGAGAAATAATAAAAAGACCGGATCACCCCAGAAGGGACAACAATCACCCGCTCTAACATGTCGGAGCGTTTAATGTGCGACAACAACACTTGCAGTTTACTATAGGATATGGCTGATATCTCACTCGCTTCAATCACAAGAATAATTTTCTGTTGTGGAACAACAAGATTTATATCTTTACATATCTGAGCAATTAAAAAAATCAACCGATCAACAGCCAAATTGCTTAAAAAGCCAAGCATATTAATAATAAAAATATTTCCTTCTGCAACCGCAAGGGTTGCATAACAATATGGTGAATCAACGGTAATGCCCCATGATTTTTGCTGAACAACCTTAAGATTTGTGTTTTTATAAAAATTGCGCAAATAATGGGATGTCCAAATCGATATAAAGTTGGTATAATAATCCGATTCGTTAATTATGCTATTTTGCTCCTTCTTGGTGAAAACATAAAGGAGAGCTTCATCCATTGTCTTCGAATGGAATACTTCAGGTTCTTGTTTTGTTCTAAAAAAGGTGAGCACCCCTACTCTATTAGACTTATAAACAATAGTTTGCAAATACAATAAATATCCGATAATTCGAATCTGTCGATTAAAAACGCTTCGCCCAATATGAATTAGTTCGCAAATAACATAAGTCCTATGAAATGGATTTCGAATGGAACTTTGATAATTAAACTCTGTTAAAAACACATTAATCGCATCAATATCTGGAATATCAATACCCCCAGCAATCTCTACTATTGCTATTTCAGGAGTCTGGAATCGAATACTATAGTAACCGCTATCGTTTTGACTTTCGAGCTGAAAATCACTAACGGTCAATCCTATGGATGATAGAATTGTTTCTCTACTGTTGTCCATAATTTAAAATTACCTTCTTCGAAAGTTAATCTCTTCAAATCTAAAATCCGGATTTGGACATCGTATTGTAAAGCTTTTTAGAATATTATTAATCGTGTCAATTTCGACGATCTCTCCATTTGGTAGCGACAATATATTTTTCCATTGCAAGACAATTTTACCTTTATTATCGACAAAAATAGTTGCATCAAACAACGTTGCCTGTTCAAATTTAAGTTCATAATGGTGAGCGTTTGAATTCACAATGGAGACACCTCCCATCAAACTATCGTAGTATTCGCCTACCATATACGACAAATCTCGTTTCTGTTCCTGATCAAATTCGGTTTTACGATCGATAGAAGCGTTTTCTTTAATTTTACGGAGCGACAAATTATAATAGGTGTTTTTTGAATCAATTAACAATCTGTGTGATAGTTCATATCCCAAAATAATGGGCAATGCTGAGCCACTATTGGCTAAAACTACGATGGCACATTTCATTTCTGGAACAACTACGATTTGCGAGATCATTCCATCAAGTCCTCCATTGTGCGAAATGGTTTTATAGGATCCAATCTCTATAATTTCCCAGCCCAAGCCGTAGCCCTTCATTTTTATTTCATCTCCATTTAGATTGTCGAGCCACGAAAACCGTTGTTTTGTTATAATTTCGTGTTGTGCATTAAAATAAACACTATCAATATAACTATAGTTAGGATTCCACTGAAATTGAGCCCATTTCAACAGGTCAACAACATTTGAAAAGAGACCTCCTGCGGGAGCCATATTTGACCAATTTACATAATTAATTGGCATTGGCTTGTTGTTTTCAACAACATGTGGAGTTGCTGTATTGCTGCTTTGTATAACTTTTGAGTAATCAAAAGTTGTGTTATACATTTTCAACGGAGAGAGAATAAAATCTGTAACAAAGGATTCAAAATTCTGACCTGTTGCAGCCTCAAGTGCAAGTCCTGCAGTTAAATACATTACATTACTATACCCATAAACTGACCTTAAATCATTGGAAACCGGTATGCTTTTAATACTTTCCAGAACCTGATATTTTGATTTCAAATTTCCATACCACGATAAATCTCCACTAAAGGTAGAATATCCAGTTCGATGCGATAAAATATCAACAAAATTGATATTGTTCGTCAAGCTATCATTTTGGGTTTTAAACTGTGGAAGATAGAATTTAATGGGTTTATTGATGTCTAAATATGCTTGATACTGAGCCATACCAATAGCTAAAGCAGAAAATCCCTTTGTTAATGACGCAATGCCAAACAATGTACTGTCGGTTACAGGATCTTTTTCAATCAAATCCATATATCCGTAGCCTTTTGACAAAACAATGGAATCGTCGTAAATTATTCCAACAGCCATTCCCGGTACATTCCAATCGAGAATTGATTGTTCTAAAAACCGATCAATAGATTTAAAGTCTGGGGTATAATTTTGATTTTTCGAACCATCCTTACACCCTCCCAAACTAATTATAACAATAACAAACAAGATCAATCGTCTCATAACATTCGTTTTTTTATTGTGTCCCTTTAATACATCAGTATATTAATCCCCTTGTCAAACAAAACATATGCACTAATTTAATTGCCAATAATTTTTATCTCCGTACGACGATTCTTGGCCCGTCCTGCGGCATTTTCATTCGTTTTAACCGGAACAGAGGAGCCATAACCCACATACGTTAATCTGCTTTTATCGATGTTCTGGTTTATTAAATATTCATATACCGATTTAGAACGATTCTGCGATAGCTTTTTATTATGATCATCGCTTCCTCGATTATCGGTATGTCCGCCAATTTCAATTATCACATTCGGATTACTTTTCAATAATCTCAAAATTCGTTGCAACTCATTTTGTGATTCGGGCGAGAGTTCATAACTATCGGTTTCAAAGAACACATTGTTCAACACAGTTTTACTACCAACTTTTATGGGTTCTAGTTCAACATAAATATCATATCCACTAATTTCGATATTTTCAATTTCAAAATGATCGGAATAAAAAAGATATCCCGTTTTATTGACGGTTAAACTATACTGTTCACCAGCAGCCAAGGCTACTAAAAACTCACCTGAACTGTTTGACCAAATACTAAACCGAACGTCTGAACTTACAAAATCATTGATTTCAACTTCTGTTTCGAGAGGCAATTTGGTCTCTTTATCAACTACAATACCTTTCACAAAGGTTGCTAAACCGGCTTGCATGGTTTTTGGAAGTTGAAATTTGTAAATATCAATATGTTTGGTAACTCCGGTCTCTTTTGCAATAAATGCAGTTTTCCCATTCGATTGCACAAAGATTCCCATTTCCGAATTGGGCGAATTTATGGGGTATCCCAAATTAACTGGAGCGCTCCATACGTCATTTTCCAACACAGTTTTAAAAATATCCTGACGTCCCATTCCTGTATGAAAATCGGAGGAAAAATAGAGCGTTTTGTTATCCGGGTGGATAAAAGGAGCCATTTCGTCGCCTTCGGTATTAATTACAGCTCCCAAATTCTTAGGCACATCCCAAATAGGGAAACCACTTTGATCGTAGCCCATAAAATCGGAGACATAAATATCCGATTTTCCAAAACCTCCTTTTCTGCTGCTCGCAAAATAGAGTTTATTTCCATCGGAGCTAATTACTGGTCGCGATTCCCATGCCGGACTATTTACATTTTTCCCTAAGTTCCTAGGTTTTAGCCATGCTCCATCTTTTTTAACGGTCATATATATATCGCAACTACCGTATCCATCGGGACGATTACAACCGGTAAATAGAACATATCTTCCATCGGGACTTATAAACGATGCCCCTTCGTTATCCATTGTGTTTACGGGTTGTCCGATGGGAATCCCAATGCTATAAACATCATTTTCAACAAAGCATGTCCAAATATCCTCTCTTCTACGGCGATTATCGGTATTAAGCTGAACGGTGTAGAAAAATTGTTTGTTATCCACTGTAAACGAAGGCCAATATTCATTTTCAAGGGTGTTAATTGAAGGCGGCAGAGGTTCCAAGTTTATGTTTGTGGGATTTTTAATTGCCTCAATGGAGAACTCACATGACTTTTTCATGCGATTTATCGCATCCATCTCCTTGGGATAAAAGGATTTATATCTTAGGTTGAAGTATTCAATATCAAATAGGGCTAATTCATATTGTCCCAACAAAAGATATCCTTCGGCCCGATTTATATACCCAGGTGGAAAGCACTCTGGATCAATGGCAAATACATCGCTCATTACTTTAACTTGCAACTCTATACTGTCAACATCTTTATATATTTGGGCAAGAAACAAATGAGCATCTATAAAACTGGGATCGTACTGTATTGCATCTTTCAAAGCCACGATAGCTCGACTGTACATATACAAACTGTAGTGTTCTTTGGCTTGATTAAAAGCGGTTCCAGCACGCCTATTCTTAGTGTTATAAGGCTGGCTATGTAAGGTGTTGGCTAACAACAATAGAAATGCAATTATAAAAAGACGAGTATTTTTAATCATTATTTTAATCGCTGGGTTATCAAAACTAGATTTTCAAAATTATATAATCTCGCTAAATTTATGAATTAAATATCATATATACACAAGGATTGAATAGTTTGGGCATTATTTTTTTGAGGGGTTAATATAAAATTCGTAAAAAACACAACGTTCCTAAGAGTGTTTTGTTAAACTATTCATTTACCGTGGTGTGATTTGTCGAGAAATAGAGTCTGAAAAAACAACGATTTCACAGATTTCAAATTACTGATCACAACCATATTGATCTTTTCACGAAACTATTTCTACCGTCTCGAAATATTCGTTAGCCATTACTTATTAATCCTTTTAGCTTAAGGTTCAGAGTTTTTGGATTACAAAAGTGCAATATGGGTTCTACCTCTGTCACAATAACTTGTATGTGCTAAAAAAGCCGCTCATTTACAATGGCGGCTTTTTTATGATTCAAACAATCGTGAATCAACGTTTAATACTCATCTTCGTTAAAAAAGAAATCTTCTTTACTAGGATAATCTGGCCAAATATCCTCGATGCTTTCATAAATTTCTCCTTCTTCTTCAATTTCTTGAA
Source organism: Salinivirgaceae bacterium (assembly GCA_028709085.1). Taxonomy (GTDB): domain Bacteria; phylum Bacteroidota; class Bacteroidia; order Bacteroidales; family Salinivirgaceae; genus JAAYQU01. The sequence goes on from JAQVXQ010000055.1 coordinate 16,316, forward strand.
GGTTTTCAGTCACTTCAAGAGGAGCTCCTGACCGAATTGCAAAATCGATCAACTCATCTCGAGTTGCGGGCCATGGCGCATCTTCCAATTTTGATGCTAATTCTAAAGTCCAATACATGTTAAAGACCTCGTTTTAGGGGTTTATTAAAAGTGGCGCAAAAGTAAAAAATAATTCGGAGTTACAAGCGTGGTTTCCAAATTATTTCTTTTGCTTTAAAATCTATACTGAATTTACGGGCTAAAGTAAATAAATAATCCGACAGACGATTTAAGTATTGTACTACATTTTCGCATCCTCCATAATCCTGCTGAACTATTATTGACAATCGCTCGGCACGTCTGCAAACACATCGAGCAATATGAGTTTGAGATACGATCGTGTGTCCTCCCGGAAGCACAAAAGATGTTAACCTCGGCAGTTTGGCATCCATTCGATCCATCTCTTTTTCAAGAAATTCGATGTCGGAATTAAAAATTTCAGGAATATTTACATTCTTGCATCCAACCTCAGACGCCAATATTGAAGACGCTGTCATTAGACGTTCTTGAATTTCAATAATCGCCTCAATGGTATGTTTATCTACTTTCGGAAAATCGCGAACAAGTCCTAAATAAGAACTCAGTTCATCAATCGTGCCATAAGAGTCAATTCGTATATGATATTTTGGAACACGTGTTCCATTCAGCAATGCTGTGGTTCCATCGTCGCCTGTTTTGGTGTAAATTTTCATTTTTTAAAGGCTTTAAAATTTTCTATTAATTTATGTAATATGGATTCCAACGTAATAGGTTAGTAATTGTTTGAAAACTATTTGCTTTTTTGCGAAAGTAATAAATCTTATGCATATCGAGACTATAAAATCAAAATAAATTCCTTGGAAACACACCGTAAGTAAAGAATGTTTTTCAAATTAACTAATTTTTAACATTTAGTGTACTAAAAGGTGTTTTAAACAAAAAAATATTTTAATTTTGCATGGGAGATTGGGTCTAAAATATCCCGATACATCAATCACTAAACAATCAAAAACGATGAAAAAGGTACTATTTTTAATGTCGCTCGCAGCAATTTTTGTTGCCTGTGGCGGAAATCAGAAAAAAGAAAATGCTACATCAGCAGAATTAACCGTTGATCAAATAATGGAAAATGCGGGTGAGTATGTTGACAAAACTGTAACCGCAGTGGGAATCATTGACCATGTGTGTACTCATGGTGGAGATAAAATGTTTATGATAAATGCTGAAGGGACAAGCAGACTTAAGGTTGTTCCTAGCGGCGATTTGCAAGCATTTACTCCTGAAATGGAAGGAACCACTCTAGCAGTATCAGGTACACTTGAAGAGATGCGAAT
>JAQVXQ010000217.1 GCA_028709085.1 Salinivirgaceae bacterium
CAGAGAAGTTAAGCCTGATAGCGCCGATGGTACTGCATTTGTGGGAGAGTAGGTCGCCGCCGATTTTTAAAAGGGTAGTTCTTATGAGCTACCCTTTTTTTTGCATTATACTGAACAAAATGAATTGGAGTCTTTAAAGGAGTTCTATTACAATTACCCATCAATTACGATGCCTGAGATAGAATTTCTAATGGCTCCGGTATAGGTCGCAAGCACATTTTCTTTATGGTTGAGTTTAAGCCATCCCAATAGTGCAAATATGAGTGCTTCCTTATAGTCGATTACCTCTTTTTTAGGGATAAAAACGGTGTGTTTTGTACTTTGTTTAAGGCGTTCGATCAAGAATGTATTGTGGGCACCTCCACCGGTAATTAATAATTTCCCGGTTTCTAACCCTCTTATTGAATTACTGACTTGTTGTACGATGTGTTCAGAATATGTTCGAAGTATGTCCGGCATTTGATACTGGAATTGATCAATAAGGGGTAATACCTTTTCTTCCACCCATTCTCTTCCCAGTGATTTCGGGGGTAATTGTTTATAATATTGTAAATTGTTTAGCGCACTTAGCAAATCCATTTGCACTGCACCTCTTGAAGCTATGGAACCTTTATCGTCGTACGACAAACCTATTTTATGGGTGTAATGATTCAAAACGATGTTTGCCGGAGATATATCGTAGGCTATTCGTTTGTTATTAATTGAATAGGAGATATTGGAAAATCCTCCTAAGTTGAGACAAAACTGGTAATCGTTAAACAGCAACAAATCGCCAATTGGAACCAAGGGTGCTCCCTGTCCCTTTAGGGTTATGTCTAAACGTCTGAAATCGTATATTACTCTGATTCCTGTTGTTGCATAAATCGATGTGCCATCTCCAATTTGACAAGTAATATGTTCCGTAGGATTATGAAATATGGTGTGCCCATGGGAAGCTATAAAGGATATAGTTTCTTTATTTAAGTTGTTTTTGTCCATGAAGGAGCAGATTATTTCTCCAATATAGATGCCATATTGGTAATCTAGTTTTGTAAATTCGTAGGCATTTAACGTGTGTGCAGTTTGTAGTTTTTCTTTCCAATTTGTTGGATAATCAATGGTTTCTGAACATTGTATGTGGTGCGATATTTTTCCATTCACTTCATTAAATTCGCATAAAATTATATCAATCCCATCTAACGATGTTCCTGACATTATTCCGATGCATTTTGAATTTGTTGCATCCATTTTTATACTGGTTTGGCAAGTTGTATATATTTAGTTGCTTTGTTTCCGACTTTATCGGTTATTTCAATTCTTAACTCCAAGTCGGAGCCAGTAGGCATCTGTTTATCAATATTGTAAACTAGCAAGTTGTTCTTTGCATCGTATTCAAATAAAATCCATTTGTCATTTATGTAGCCATCGTAGTTATTGATCCCACTTAAATCGTCTGTTATTTTAAATTTGATGCTTTTTAATGATGTTATGTCAATCCCATTGTGAATGTTAATGGGGATGATTTTTGGTGGTGTGGTATCGCAGGTAAAAGCAATAGTTCCAAACGTCGATATGTTAGTTTCCACATCGATTCCATTATATTTGGGTTTTGTATCCAGTACAGACATTGTTTTTTCGGATACTTCGACTGTTACTAACTTTTTAATCAAATTTTCAGGAATTTTAATATTCTTTATTTTTACATTTATATTTTGGTGTAATGCCGTGTTTGAATCTCCAATTAGATATCTTTTTGTCAATATATCTTTTGTTTGATTCAGAATGCTGTAATTAAAATATAGAGTGTCATAAAGTGCATTTTTCGAGGCTGTGATAGTTACAAATTCATCGTTGTATACGTTTGTAATATTTGGACTCCATTGTTGGATGTGGCTCATTTTGGGAAAGTATTTCTTTGCTTTATGGTCGCCTTTAATAACGAACGACATTTGCGAACTGTTTTTATAACCATCGTAGGATGTAATAGTTACATTGTATATTGAATCGTGAGCAATGTTGAGATAGCCGTTGTTTATTAAATTCGAATAATTAGAAAATCGATTACCGGAATTGACAAAGCACTTATGTATTCGTCGGTTCTGATTTTTCACCAACCAATAGTCGCTATGCGATTGTATATATTTAACCTCACTAAAAGATATTTTCGAGAGATTTAGCATGTAGGTGATTTTATTGTTCACTTCTACCTTTAGTTGATTAATGCCACAAACATTATTGCTCCCATTTATCCGATCTGTTACATGAGCTGCCAAACCAATTGTTCCATAGGTAACGATTGTATCTATATCTTTTAATCTGTATTCTTTCGATTGTTTTACCATTGAATAAGCCGATCGATTAAAAGATGACCCAGTACCAAATTGATATAAGTAAAGATTATGAAAGATTGGTTCAATGGTATCGAGGATGTTAAAGTTGAATAGCATGGGATTTATGGTTTCTTGTGTTGACGTTTCCCGAACCTCAAAATGTAGATGCGGTCCCATACTTGAACCACTGTTTCCAGAATATCCAATAACGTCGCCTTGTTTGATTCTCATAAGCTCAGAATCAGGAAAAATGTTAACATAATATGATTTACTTTCATATTGTTTCGCCCTGATATATTCCTCTATCTGTATCCCAAAGCCATCTAAATGGGCATAAACCGACGTATATCCATTATCGTGTGAAATATAGAGTGCTTTACCATAGCCCACTGATGATACAAATATTCGACTTATAAATCCATCAGCAATGGCAAAGACATCATAGCCTGTTTTTCCATATGTTTTTATGTCAATTCCCGAATGGAAATTTGAAGTTCGTAATTCGCCAAAAGATCCCGAAATACTAATGGGAATGTTTAGCGGGTCGATAAACGTAGGTGGCGAACTAATGTTGCTAGTTAGAACAAGGTAATATAGTGGAAGGATGGTTAAAATTTTAAAGAGCATTGATGTGATTTTTATGCTTTGATTATTGCCGTAAAGTTAGTAAACATGCGTGTTAAAAGCAAAACGATAGCGGATTGAATTATATCTATATTTGTTGCTAAATATCCATTGGACATGTCGTCCTTATATTATACATTTGCGGGTTGAATTTGTTAAGAATATATAACTTTAGAGTAAAAATAGAAACGATGTTACGATTTATATTGACAACTGTTATTTTGGCTTGTGTGTTCGTGCTTGAAATGGATGCCCACTATGGTTGTGAATTTATGCAAGATCGAAAGATGGGAGTTCATACTTTATGTCGAATAACAAGCCCTGAAATTTGCGGTATTAATGATACTGCTAATCAGAATTTAAAAGTTAGTAATCCAATTTTCCTGCAAAATGGTACGGTTTCTATGGTTGAGCGAGACATGTTGTTTCGAGGAATCGATAGTGTATTCAATTTTTATTTCCCATTTATTTATTTTTCACAGTTAACGGATTCATTATGGGGAAATTATACTTTAAACCCATATTTATTTGATTTTAATAATCCCAAATCATTGATTGGGACAGGGGATTTTGGAAAAACGCTTCTTCTCGCTACAAGTCATAAACGTTCGAGCATCGAAATTGTTGAGATTAAAAAAAGTCAACGTCCCAAGACTAAGATGTTAGAGCGTTTTTATAATGGAGGGTATTCAATCCAGTCAGGGTGCGAATTATTGGATAATCGGACCTTTGTTTTTTCTTCCAGTCGTGTGGGATCAGTGGGTGGCAATGATATTTTTATCGCTCGATATGATGCCAATAATCGATGGAGTATTTCCAATATTCGTTCGGTTAATACTAATTTCAATGAAATTAATCCTAGAATTTCTTCCAACGACTCTGTTTTATATTTTTCAAGCAATCGAAATGGGCGGTATGCTATCTATTATTCATGTTTAAACGAATGGGGCTACTGGGAAAACCCGTTGCTATTGAACAAAAACAGTTTGGAATGCGAAGTGATGTTTACTCCCACAACCGAAAACTCAACAGGATTTATGTTGTTGAGCGATTCTTTGTTTACGTCAAAAAAGATCGTTGAGGTTGACGGCATAGATTTTCAAATATTCGCTAAGAATGAAAATATTAATTTGCAACAACAGGGTACAGAGGCAAGCAAATTCAAAATCAAAGGAGTTGTAGCGATTAATAGAAATGATAATCCAACCGAAATTCAGATATCCGTTGTTGATTCTCTTGGAGTATTGTTG
>JAQVXQ010000218.1 GCA_028709085.1 Salinivirgaceae bacterium
CCCTTGAACACTGGAACTGGAATTTTGGAGACAGCCAAGAATCCATGGAACAAAATCCCTCCCATGTTTTTTCGGACATATTGCAATATTCTGTTTCGCTAACCGTCACCGATAATTATGGATGTTCCGACATGCACGACACCCTATTGACGGTTGTAGATATTATGAATCAACCGCAACCCTTCACCCTTATAGCTCCTGCAAACAATTTTCTAACCAACAATACCAACATCTCTTTCAATTGGAATAGTAGTCAAAATGCACATTACTACCAAGTTGAGGTTGCAACGGATGGGACATTTCAAACCTTGTTGCTCGACTCCACACTGTTTGAAACCACAATGACCCTATCACTCGATGCAGAGCAATATTTTTGGCGAGTTACGGCAAAAAACTACTGTAACGATGGTTTCACCTCAACTACACACCGTTTTACAACCGGAATTCTTCAACTTCAACCGGGATTAATTTCATCGTACAGTGCAAGCGATGGTCTGTCGACCGATATGGAAAACAGAGTATCCAGTTGGAGCGATGGGACAGAAAATGGATTTGATGCAACACAAACCGAAGATAACCAAAAACCCCTCTTGGTCGATAACATTTTGAATGGAAACCCAGCGGTACAATTCGCTCATAACAATGCGGCAAACTATCTGAATATCAACCAAATTGAACTTACCGAGGACAACTACACCATCATTGCAGTAATAAAACCAGAACAATTCGACCTTCCGGTACACTATCTGCTTTCAGGAGGAACCCCAACCACTTCGGATGGAGGCGTTTTTGCAGGAGGAACACTGGTTCAAGGTGTTGGGCTCTTTGATGGGAATAATACTCTACGTGGAAACAACAACAGCACTGATTGGCAACTAATTGTCATCCAAAACGATACGATTTTTATTAATGGCTATGAAATTGATTACGGAGCATACTCTCTGTTGAGCGATCTAAAGATCAATCTATTAGGAAGCCGTACCAATGCTCTGAATACGCAGTATTTTAACGGTTATTTGACCGATCTGTTAATCTATAATACCAAACTCTCAAAAACAGAGCGCTCCGAAGCAGAAAACTATTTACGATATAAATATTTCCCTCCCATAAATCTGGGCTCCGATCAGTTGCTCTCGTGCGGTTCCTGCAATGTACTGCTCGAAGCTCCTGATTATTATAACCAATATCTATGGTCAACCGGTGAAACAACTTCTCAAATTACCGTTTCACAAACCGGAAACTATTGGGTTAGCGTTACCGATATTTTTGGTTTTACATCGATTGATACTCTGTTTATTCAGTGTCCATCGGTCTCTTGTTATCCCGAAGTAGATCTTGGTGATGATATCATCGTTCCCTGTGGCACCTGCGATGTAACGCTCTCGGCTCATGCCGATCATTTTACTGAATATGCCTGGTCAACCAACGAAACAACATCAGCCATCAATGTCAATGAAACAGGAACCTACTATGTAACGGCAACCGATGTCGATGGATTTTCCACCACCGACTCCATCTATGTTCAATGTCCAACCATATCGTGCGACCCCGCCGTTAATCTGGGCGAAGATATTGCCGTTGAATACGGATTTTGTGGTGTAACCCTCGATGCCGGGAATATTTACGCCTCCTACCTGTGGTCAACCAACGAAACCACACCCACCATTGAAGTAACACAACCCGGGGAATATCATGTAACCGTTACCGATCAATACAACTACATATCCGCCGACACCATTATGGTTTTGTACCCCGAAATTGAGCTTAGCGACACCGTTCTATGCGCTGGAACATCGGCTCTACTAAATACTGGACTTGGCGCCAATTATCAATACTTTTGGTCAACAAGCTCCATGAACGAAACCATTACGATATCTCAACCATCTGACGTTTGGGTTATTGTAACCGATAGCTTGGGATGTTCTAAAACATCGAAAACCATTACAGTACAATTTGACTCCTCTGCTAACAACATTGCTTTTGCAGTCAACGACACCACCCTCTGTTCAGGTAATACAATAGCCATTGATGTGCCCGAAACATGGGACTACAGCTACCTTTGGAACACCGACAGCACCGGCAACAACATCACCGTTACAGAGACGGGACGCTACTACGTAACCGTAACCTCACAAAATCAATGTAGTGTAATCGATTCCATTGATGTAAATATAAATGGCATTGCTCCTATTATTGAATTTACAGCAGAAGGGCACTGTCTGAACGATACCCTACAAATTACAGACAACACATACACCCCGGATGGTTCGGAAATTACATTAAAAACATGGAGTTTAACAAATCACGGAAACCAAGTAATCGACAATCCACAATTTACGCTCTCAACCATTGGAGAGGCATGGCTCACGCTTACGGCAGAAACCGAAGTAGGATGCTCCCACACCGATTCAATACAAATAACCATCGATACCATTCCCGGTTTTACAATTACAACACCAACCACTATTTGCCAAGGAAAACCCTCAATTTTGACAACTTCAAATGTTGAAGGAGAAGTTGACCAATGGTTCTGGTATTTTAATAACACTACCCTCACAGGACAAGAACAAACATATACGTTCTCAACATTAGGAGAACAATCCATCCGAGTATCTGGCATCGGCCTAAACGGATGCAGCAACATCGATACTACCTACATTGAAGTAGTTGAACCCATTATACCGGAATATACGTTGGAGTTGCAAAACCCGCCTACCGAATATAACTCAGTATCGTCGGAAATTACGTTTGAGTGGAGTTATCAAAACGACACAACCTTTACACAATATAAACTGGAAATTGCTACTGATGATCAATTTGAAACCATAATACAAGAGAGAACCACAACCGCGAGCCAAATTACAATCGAAATTGAACCTACAACAATCAGCTACTGGCGCGTAAAAGGATATACACTTTGCAACGATAGTGTAACTTCTGAAATACGAACTTTTCAGCTCTTTGCCCCCAACCAAATAGAAGGACTTCAATTATGGCTCGATGCAGCCCACGTGACCCTCGAGGAGGAAAAAATAACTCAATGGAATGATTTAAGTCCAAACCAACACGCAATTATACAAAACAACCCAAATAATAGACCCGTAATCGCAGAAAACACCATTAATGGAAAACCTATTGTACGTTTCAATGGAACTTCAACATATCTCGATGGTGGCGATATTTTAAATCTAGGAACTAACTCTAACTCTATATTCATTGTAGCAAAACCAAACGCATCTTCTACCGGCTACATAATTTCGAAAAGTATTGCAATATCACAAGAGTCAAAATGGGGAATTAGAACAAACCAGCTCTTTTATCAAGATAACATTATTCGGTCTATTGATTTCTCTGTTCCTTCAGATACATTTTTACTTTACTCGGTTACTAATGATAGAGTGTCGGCTGATAATATTCTCCATATTAATGGTTCATTTAAAAACAGTGTTTCAATTAATGCTACTCACAGTTTTCAAACACCTTACAATTTTATAATTGGGGCGTACAACAATACTACAGGAGGCGTTCCACCATACCCAAACAACGCTTATTTTCTAGATGGTGACATTGCCGAAATTATCATGTACAACACGTTACTATCCGAAGAAGAAAGAAAGCAAGTTGAAAACTATTTAATGAATAAGTATTCAGAGCCCTTGGAATTAGGAAACGACATTGTTGTGGACTATGGGTTCTACCCAACAGAGCTTTCGATACCAAATACTTACAGAAATATCATTTGGTCAACAGGTGAGATATCCTCAACTGTTTTTGTAAATAAAACTGGGAAATATTATGTACAAGCCAATGATATATTTGGACGCATACAAACGGATACAATTAATGTATATTATCCAAACCCATCCATTGAAAATAAACAGATATGTGTTGGCGACAGTGTTTTAATCGCTTTTGGTCTCGGAATGCAATATAAATACAAATGGTCAACAGGGGAGACATCTGATTCAATCTTTTTTAACCAAAGTGGTCAATACTCGGTGCAAATCATAGACACCCTTGAATACTCAACAACTACTACCTTTGAGGTAATGGTTGATGAATTTGGAAATACAATTTCATTGGGAAATGATACTGCTCTTTGCTCAGGAAACAGAGTTGCTTTGCAAACAGGATTCGAGGAAGCTATCTCCTATTTATG
>JAQVXQ010000056.1 GCA_028709085.1 Salinivirgaceae bacterium
CTACAATAGCGACAATTGTAACCACCTCTGATGCATCGTTCCATGTAATTACCGTTGATACATTTGTTGGTTCAGTCTCGTTAAATGCTCCCGAATTGGGTTCAAGAACGGCTGAAATCACTGGTCGGAAATTGGCAGTAATGGATTTATCTTGATTCATAACAATAGGTATCGTGGGATTTTCGGATTGCAAATCACCCGTCCATTGAACAAACAGATTATTTTCCTCAGCAATGGCGTTGAGATTAACCTCAGTACCTTCATTAAACTCCAAAACATTGCTATAATCAATGCCATTTACTTTTACAGAACCATTTCCAATCGTTGAAATAATCAACGTATATTGTTGCGTTGGAATTTCCGTAAAAGTGGCTGTTATGGTTTTGTTGGCATTCATGGTAACCGTTGTGGTCGATTCCTCAATATCCGCCACTGTGCCTGTCCAACCTGAAAACTCCCATCCGCTTGCCGATGTGGCAACCAAATCCAAAATGGTATTTTCATCAACAATTATGGGTGTGGAATAATCAACTCCTCCAACAGTAACCGAGCCTTCGCCTATGGTATTAATGGTTAACGTATGTTGAACAGAACTGCTAAACCCCATTCCACGAATTACAATGTCATCCATACGCGATGTTCCGGATAATGCAACAGCACTTCCATTTACCGCAGTATTGCTGGTCATTATCCATCGGAGATATACTTTATTTACATCTGAAACCTCTTGTGGTAACGATATATCTATTAACTGTCCATCTGTAAAATTATTGGCTACGGTAACAATCGACGATAAAACATCTATCCATTCGCTCGTTTCAAGTTTGTATTGAACTTTAAAATCTTTCGGCCCTGTATTCGATGATCTCTGTTTCGATGAAAATGAAATTGAGTTATATCCCAACGTTGAAAAATCGATGATCCAATACTTCGAATTTGAACCATTGTCCCAACTAGTGGAGCTAACCGACGCTCCAGAACCAGCACCCGTTGGAAATGAAATCTCTCCTTCGGTATTTGTTGAAATTACTCTATCTAAATTAGTAGCAATTCCTCCATCGGCAGTTGTGTTTAAATCTTCAAAATTCCAAATAACAATGTCTTCCAACGTCTCCGATTGTTCTACAAATATAGCTGTGATATTCTTATTGCTTGTCATTAAAACAGATGTAATGGCATTGGTAGAGGTAACGTCCCCACTCCATCCGGAGAACTGCCATCCATTTTGTGAAATTGCCTTCAAATTAGCGATTTCATTTTCGTTAAATGTCTGTGTCTCCAAATAAGTTGTTCCATTAACGGTTACATTTCCGCCTCCTACAATTGATACATTCAACGTAAACTCGTCTGGAACTATCACTTCGTAATTGGCAGTTAAGGTAACATTCTTATTTGGCATCAGAAACGAGGTTGAACTAGACGTCAAACTACCCAGCAAAGGCAACACATCGGCTGCGCCCGACCAGTTTGTAAACGAATACCCTGTTGCCAAACCCGCTGATATATAAACATTGTCGTTTTCAGAATAGTAGCCATTACCAATTAATTCAGAAGCAACCGATGTGGGATTGGTTACTAACGTTAAGGTGTAGGTTGGGACTCCAGAAGGGATTTGAAAATCAGCTAAATTACGCGCTACAATCTCATTGGTGGTATAGTGTTGGAGAAATATTCCGGTTATGTGCCGCTGAGTTGATGGGATTGCTGTTCCAATATAATCGACATCATAAAATTGGGTTCGGAAGACTGACTCTCCCGATGCATCCGAAATAGGATAATTAATTCCATTTTCGAAGATTCCGGTAATGTTAAAGGTTACATCTAATATCTTTATCAACCGACCTTGGTCTGATAACGTTAGTTGATTTAGGGTTTTCACTTCTGGAACAACAACATTATTGGTGGATGTGGCAACACCTGTATTTTCAACAGGAATGAACGTCAACATTTCATTGACCAACTGCAGAGTTCCTTTTAAATTTGAAATTCCGTCCAAAACATTATACGAATTTGTGATAACGCCAAGATTATCATCTATTTCTATGGCTGCAATTCCATTGGGATCCTGAACATATTTTTTGTTTCTATGAGATTGTTGAAACGTCAGATAAACCTCATTAGTTATGGAATATATCGTTGTGCCATCGGCTGATTGTTGTCGTAATTGGGCAATGGAAGAAACATTCACAGATTCATCAACGGGAGTTCCCCAAATTTGATTCACATAATGGGGATGATCGATAAATGGATTTCGATTATTTTGATAGACATATACAGCATTATTCCGATTGATCTCCTTTTCATCAACAGGGTCGGCATTGTGCCACTCTATCAACATATTAATAACCCACTCTTTATAAGCAGGATAGGAATTACCAGCCAAAATTGTTCCTGCTAATCCATTGCCTGTCCAATTGGCAATAAGATTTTCATAACGAGTAGCCATATAAAAATAGGTACGTGCAAAATCACCTTTATATTCGTCAATGGGCTCAAAAACCACTCCCGAATAACCCGGATAGTTGGAAGAACCCAGTTTACTTCCATTTAAGGAAGTCCAGGTTGCAGTGCCTACTTCTCCAAATGGATAGTTACTTCTTTTTCCATTTACATAACCATCGGTTGGATAGAGATGAAACAGATCGGAATACATTGGAGTTGCGTCTGCGAACCAACTTTTGGGGAATGAATGCTCCCGATTATAACAGTCATTCTCACTATTATAATTACCACATTGATTGTTTCCAAATGTATATTCATAGGGTGGTGTTCCGTTGGGAATATCGGAATACATATCCCAAACTTTGCCGTTCGATTTTGCATCGGTATCATAGAATGCACCCCAAAGTCCACTATAGGATAGGGAAGTATGTCCACTAATGATGGTATATAATTCTGTTTTAAGCGCTGCCCCTGTTTTTCCACTGGCACTTGAATAATAGCCGTCGGGAATTTGAGCAAATAAAGAAAATACTAGAAAAAGATGTAAAATTAGAAAATAAATGCGTTTCATAACATTGTGATTGTTAGTTAAATGAGAATAGTTGACTTGGCTAATTTTGCTGCAAAGGTAAAACTAAAGTTTCAATAGTAAGGGTCGCGTTCATTAAAATCCATCACTAATATTGAAATAATCACCCGTAAAATGAATATAAAACTTTTACTCCACTGTGTTAATACCCCAAAAGAGACGGGATATGGCTATATGGCAGATAATTTCATCTTTATACAATATGAGCTATACCATTGCTAATCTGAGTATTAATGAATAATAACAAAAACTCAGCCGTCAACCGTGAAATTAAATCTAAAATTAGAGCCAAAGGGGGTTCAGTTATATCTCATTATTAACAAATTCATTCCTTATGTATGTTTTCTGAAAGCATTGTGTTATTATATAATCGTTGCATTCGCATATCAACATTAGAAATAACGTCAGCACAATCTTTTAATTCTAGGGTAATCGCTTCAATTTTATTTTCGGGCAGTTTATATGACAATTCATGTTCCAGTGACGCCCAGAAATCCATGGCAATGGTTCGAATCTGAATTTCAACGTTAACAATTTCTGTAGTGGCGGAGAGGAAAACAGGAATTGTTACAATCATATGTAGGCTTCGATATCCATTAGGTTTCGGGTTTTTAATATAATCCGATTTTCGTATTAAAACAATATCGTCCTGTGATGTTAGCAGGTCGGCAATAACATAAATATCATCAATGTAAGAACAAATTACCCTAACTCCCGCAATATCGGTGAGATTATCTCTTGCTGACTCAGGACTAAGTTCAAAACCCCGTTTAATCAACTTATCCATGATGCTTTTTGGAGTTTTTATTCTCGATTTTATATGATGAATGGGGTTGCGGTCTTTTACATGTTTAAATTCATCATTCAAATTCTCCAGTTTTGTTGTTATCTCCCTGGCAGCAGATGAGTAAATATTTTGCCACACAACAAAAGAATTTAGCACTTTAGCCCTATCATCGGATAGATGATAGCCTTTTAACTCATCAATAAAATAAGCAACTTTTAAACGATCAATATTTTCCATTAAATAATTTTTACATTTCTGTTGACGGTTATAAAACCTTGATTAAAATAATTTTACAATTCAGACTGAAAACATGAAGAGGGAAATTTAAATCCTTAGAGCCAATCCCCAATTCATAGATTCCCTCAAAATACGATGGAATTTCTTTTCTAATTTCAACAATTGCAATATTAGCAAAAGAAATCGAGTTCTCACTTTCAGAATCCATTATAATTCCTTTTAGTATAATTGGATTTCCATGCTCCATTACAAATAAAACACAACTGCTAAAATGAACATTACTCGGTTTTTTAATCTTTAAGTATTTGATTAACATCACATTTACCAAATAAGCAAGTCTCTCCTATCCTTCTTTCGACCACCACCTCTGTACAATTGGATTTCATATCAAAAATTCGTCCTCAAGATAGGTATTGTCATTAAATATTCAATCCATAAATAGAAATTACTAATTTCGACTTGCACATAATTATGAACACGAAATATGAATAATTCAACAATATAATTTTAGTTTGTTAAACCAATTTTAAAGGCATGAATAGAATCTTTCGTATATTGGTAGATGATTCTAAAAAAACTAAATCAAACAGTATTGCAATTCCCATGAAACTCCAAATATCTAAATAGCATTTAACCACAAGAGAAAAAGATCAGACATGCACAATCAATTGATTAATATTCGTATTTCGTTGGAACTAGCAAAGAGATTGTGTGAAATAGTAATGAGAAGATTTGTGTAAATAAATAAAACAGTAATGAAAAAGTCTCCTATTTTCATCAAAACAACAATACTAATTCTTGTCTTTGCTCCTTTCTCGTGCAGCATTCTCGGCGAAAAAGAGACTGGTACACAGAGTCAGAGAAAACAGACGGAATTTGAAAAGTCAGAAACAACTGAAAGTCCAAAAAAGTTAATTATCGCCTATTCGAGCACAAAAATTAACAATCAAATTTGGATGGATAGAAATCTAAATACCGATACGTTTAGAAATGGAAATGCTCTTTTCAAAGCCACCAATGCCAAAGAATGGGAAGCATATTCCCAAGCCCAGAAACCCACCTATTGCTATATGAATTTCAATAATAAAAATGGTGAGACTTATGGGAAATTATATAACTGGTATGCTGTGAACGATTCACGGGGGCTTTGTCCCAAAGGCTGGCATGTGCCCACCGATAAAGAGCATCGTGAAATGCGCTATTTCTTGGGCAATGAAGGGGGCAATAAACTCAAATCAGACGATCCTTCCCATTGGAAGGGATCGGATAGAACATTTATCAATCAATCGGGTTTTAATGCACTTCCGGGTGGAGCGGTAACCTTTGAAGGTGCTTTTGTGCAATTCAAAAAACGAGGATTTTGGTGGAGCTCGACTGGAAATGAAATTGAATTAATGCCCAATTCCGCATATCATATCGGATTAAGAGACAACTATTCAGAAATTGGGCACCGAGTTTATGATAAAAGATTGGGATTTTCAGTTCGATGTGTTAAGAACTAATAATCAATTGAAAAATAGAGTTAATCACCCATAGTGATCGGTATATTCTGAAGTTTCCATTTAAACAACCAAATACACTTATCCTCTTTAATCATTAAACATTTCGGAATAAAACTGCGTTTCGTAGTAATGAATCTCTAACCGACCGTACTGCCCAACATCGCGAGCCAAGGCTCTAACCGAACTTCTTTCATTACTCCATCGGTAATTATCAGCATCATTATCTTCAGTGAAATACTGTTTTATTGGTTCGCCAAATGTAGCTTTTACATCAGCGATATGCTTTTCAATGTTCAACTCATCTTTTAAAGCATATAAATAATAACTTCCACCAACAAATTTATTCTCCTTGAAATAACAAACCATCCGAGCAACTGTCCTATTATCTAAATCGGTGGTTATTCCCATAAACGTATCTTCAAACTCCACTTCTAAAACTCCATTATTATCATACTCTTTGGCTTCTTTTGGAGCCTCTTGCTTCAAAACAGTTTCTAAAGTGTCACCCCAGTAGTAGGATCTAAAATCGGGCTGATTCTTATTATCACCCGAACTTCCAATTCCACACGATGTCAACAAAACAGCAATAAACATTAGGAAAGATAAGTTTTTCATAAGCGATTGAGGTATTAGCGTTCATATGTCAAATATAAGCTAAAATTAAGAGTATTATAAATCATTTCCAACTATAATGTTCAAACTTGATACCACAGCAAAATATTTTGCACAAAACTCAAAATCAATTATTAAAGATTGAATTGTCGTATGGTTGAGTTGTCGAGGAGTTTAGTTGAAAAAACGTCCTATTTACATAGATTATATCTTAAAATTGAGCTCTGACTTTTGATTTCGACAATTTATAACTCCTCAAAATATTATTTGATCCAACAATAGCAACAACTCTTGCCTTAAATGCATTACAGAATATCGATTCCCACAAATGTTTTTTACCTTTGCAAAAAAAACATTGACAATCACAAATCGACATAGAATAGGAATAATTGGTACCCTTATATTTCATTTAGTGCTACTGACCATTGCCTATTTGTCGGAAATAAACCAGCATATTCCAGAAACGTTTCTTGTTTTAATTGACCCGGATACCCTTGACGAAACCCCCGAAGAAGAGGTCGAGCGGCTAAAAGAAGAACTAAGCAAGGAGGTTGATAAGCTATACGAACAACTCGATCGAAATGATCCCATAAAAAATGTGGCGGTTAACAAAGACTACGAAGAGCAAAAACCCACCGAGTTTAAACCCGATATGACAGACGAGGAGTATGAGCGTGAACTTGTTAGAAACTCACTAGATCAGAAAGAATTTGAAAAATATATCGAAAACAAACCCACGTTAGAGGAGGAAGAGATTGCCATTCCCGTTAAAAAAAAGGAGAAAAAAGAAAAATCTCAAAAAAGTGCCTATAAAGGTCCTGGAACGGTCGTTTATTTTCTAAAAGGACGAACATCAATTTATTTGGATATTCCTGCCTACACCTGCGAAGGTTCAGCTCAGGTAACTATTGACATCGAAGTTGATCCCTCGGGAAGAGTTTTTAAAGCATCGCTCAACAGCGAAAAATCCAATTATGCATCCGATTGCTATAAAAATGCAGCGATCGAAAGTGCCAAATCAGCCATTTTCTCCAGCGTAGAAACCAGTGGCAGACAAAAAGGAACCATCGAATTTCAATTTATTGCGCAGTAAGTAGTTCTATGTGTACAATCTTGAATTTTGCGGTTTAAGGAGTTACACTTCTCATTTTAAAAAGCATTTTGGCAAAAAGACGTAAAGAAAGGAGACGTAAAATATTATGTCTCTACAGAAAAATCCCTAAACAGTCGTACCCTGAGGCTCTCGAAGGGCACCACTGTTTAGGGATTTTGAAGGGTGCGGGAGGCATTTGAAAACCTCATTATTCTCTATGAAACTCTTTGCCTTCTCTGTCTAGCTCTGTGTAACAGCTTTTATTCAAAAAAAATCCGCCACCACACACCCTTTGTTTCCCTGAAGGGAACCGCGCGCAGACCTTCCCCTTTTAGGGGATTCAAGGGGCGCGGGACGGAATTGTGTCACAACTTTTATTGAAAAATACTGAAAGCCCATATCTATAAATATTGAACTAGTAAATCATCAATTTCTTAGTAACGGCATCCCGATTTCCATTTTGAACGACAACAAAAATAATTTGTGGTACTGTTATCGAAGGAATAGGAATAGAGATGGGTGTTGGCATTTGATTATAAATTGTATGATTTACATTTTGTAGTTTTTTCCCCAACGAATCAAATACCTCAATGGTAACCTCTCCTTTTGCACCACTAAAAATATCGAACGAAACAACGCTTTGTGCACGGTGGTACATCAATTGTTCGACAATAATATCGCTCCCAATGTTTGGAAATTCTCTATTCGACAAAGTATAAAAAGCCGAAGCAAAATTGGGAATTCCATATCCCAGTATATTGTCAGGTTGTTGAGCATTTTGAGCTGTGGATTGCAACGCATCCATGATTTGGCTCGGGGTTTTGTCCGAAAAGTATTGTAGCAAACAGGCGATTCCACCCGCAATAATTGGCGATGAGTAGGAGGTTCCATTTCCCTTATAAAAAAGATCGGACGTGGTAGATGGGACCCAAACATCAACCCCTTGCGCCACAATATTGGGTTTGTAATGATGAAAAGGCATTCCCACAGAACTAAAACTTGCAATTTTACCCAACGAATCAACAGCACCAACGGTAAAAACCTTTTCATTGTCGGAAGGAACACTAACGTAACGCCAACTTGCATTTCCATCGTTGCCAGCACTGGAAACCACTACAATTCCTTTGTCGGTAGCAATGCCTCCTGCACGGCTAATGATGGCAACATTACCAGTTAAATCAGAGTTGGAATAATTTTCTGCCGGATTATCGAATAAATTATATCCCAACGACGAGTTTATGATATCGGCACCCAAACTATCCGCAAATTCAGCACCTACAACCCAATTGTACTCCTCGAGCCGTGTTTCCGTAGCTGCATTCTCACATCGGATTAAAATATATTCAGCACCAGGGGCTGTTCCCTTGTACTTTCCAGGCAAGTTACCTGCCATTAAAGCTGTTACAGCTGATCCATGCACATGATCATTATAGACAGTTTCGTCAAAATCAACAAAATCGCGGGTTGCAATTACTCGATTTTCATTAAACAATGAGTCAAAAACCGCCATTTTTGGCATGGATTTGAATCCAGCATCCAAAACAGCCACGCGTACATTTTTTCCAGTCAGCCCAGAATCGTGCAACAAATCGATCCCCAAAATCTCCAAGCAATTCTTTGTATAATAGGTATTGCTCCAGCTCTTGCTCTCGCTCTCTTCGGAATCGCTTTCTGAATTTTGTTCAATCAAACTATGCTGCCCTTCAAAGAAATCCTTTATCCACGATTTTGCAATGGAATTACGCCAATTTTCATGGGGCACAATTACCGCAAAATTAAACCATCGGGATGTATATAATATTCGCTCCGCTATATTATTTTCAACCAAACTATCGAGTAGAGCGGGATTAACGGGCAAGTCCAAACTATCGACTGCAATATTTAGGCGTGCTCGACGATCCAACGAACGCTGTGTCAAAAAATCTTGCGCCGAATCGATTGAATAGGGTGTTCCCTCTTTGGATTGGAAAAAGACAACAACGTAACCATCGGCAAAACTCGGTAAAACGGCGAAAATTAAAGCAAATAAGAGGATGGTTTGTTTCATCTGTTTATAATTTCATTAGTGACTAATTATCAGAGAATTGAACACCTTTAGGGTTCTGGGAATCTGGGCGTGTGTTTCATTCCCCGAGTTACACCCGGAGCTATTAATATTCAACCCACTTCGGGGTTGGCTTGTATGGCTTTTGTGTTGGATAATCATTGACTTTGTCGATCTAATAATTCACTTTTGTTTTTAATTCCTTAATCATAAATAATCAATCTTTTTTCAATTTCATTAATGTCTGATTATCAAAGGATTGAACACCTTTGCCCTATCGAATAGGACTGGTTAATAATTGTCGAATTTCAACCATTTGTCCCACAACTATACGTTCTCGGATGGGCTTAGTAAAATCCAAATCGGAGCTGTTTGAAACAATTTTAGTCTCCTCCAAATATACCAAACCGAAATTTGCAGCATAATACTCCTGCTTTACATCCAAATGAATTAACGAACTATCGTACTGATTTACAATATGTACCACCGAATCGAACCCTTGTCCAGCAAACATTCTTGGCACATCTAACGCTTTGATTTCCGACATATCGGTTGAATCGGACGAAATACAATAAATATTGGGATTCCAATGCGCCGAGTTACGCATGGGCAGCCGTGCTTTTATTTTCCTACAATTATTTTGTGTTTCGATATAATTACCAACCGGAGATTGGATTTCGCGAACTACTCTACCAACGGGAACCCATTGCTCTGCGCCGCTGGGACTTTTCAATATGGAATAAAACCCCAGCAATGTATCGCCTGACGAATAAACCGTATCGGCAACTATTTTTAAATTATAGAGTGTTGTGTCGTATATTTCCAACGGCGCATCGATATTTATTTCGCGCACCTCAAAAAACTGCACCTGACCTTGTGCAATTGGAAAATAGTTCGAATAATCGGGAACAATTAACATTTCGGACTTTTCGGTACAACTCACAAATAGAATTGCTACAAACACACTTATAATTATTAAAACTCTCATTTATATTGTTTTACAATCTAAACACTGCGCATTTCAGGCTCTATACCTGAACAAATTGCCCGATCAATAACTCCACCGCCAACCA
The DNA here is from genome assembly GCA_028709085.1 of Salinivirgaceae bacterium. Taxonomy (GTDB): domain Bacteria; phylum Bacteroidota; class Bacteroidia; order Bacteroidales; family Salinivirgaceae; genus JAAYQU01. Next base: position 10,380 of record JAQVXQ010000056.1, read on the forward strand.
CGTCAGTACCCTCGTAAAACACAGCTGATTGTCCGGGTGTTACGGCCGAAACTCCGCCGGAAAATTGAATCATCAATCCATTTTCAGTGGGCTTTACAATTGCTTTTTGAGCAGTACTGCGATATCGAATTTTAACATCTACCTCCATCCCCGATTCGGGAATTTTGGCATATTTCATTAAATTAACTTTCGTGATATAAACTGTATCTACCTCAAGTTCAGTTCGTTTACCGAGGGTTATTTTATTACTTTCCGCATCTATTTTTGTAACAAAATAGGGTTCTCCCAGTGCCACCCCCAGTCCTTTTCGCTGTCCAATGGTGTAAAATGGATATCCTAAATGTTTTCCTACAACTGTGCCATCGGCCAGAACAAAATCGCCCTCTCCTATTTTCTTAATCTTATCGGGTTCGTTTTCATTTAAAAATCGTCGATAGTCGTCATCGGGAATAAAACAGATTTCTTGACTTTCTTTCTTTTGGCTCAGTTTCACAAACCCCTTTTCGCCAGCTAACATTCTGATCTCTGGCTTGGTATATGCTCCAATGGGGAATAAAGTGCGCGACAAATCCTCCTGCGACAAATTCCACAAGAAGTAGGATTGATCCTTTAACAAATCAACGCCCATGGACAAGAAATAACGTCCGTTTTCATGTTTCACCTGCGCATAATGACCCGTTGCTATCTTCTCGCATCCCAGTTCATCGGCTATTTTGAGCAACTGTCCCCATTTTATGGACGAATTGCAAACAACACACGGGTTTGGCGTACGTCCCGCAAGATATTCATTCACAAAATCGGCAATAATAGTCTCTTTAAATTTCGCGCGCAGATCAATAATAGTATGTTCAATACCCAGTTTCTCCGCCAAATGTTTGGCCTCCATAATCGACTCAACCGTGCAACATCCCGTCTCCTTTTCCATGCACCCTTTTGACACCGAATCGTAGGTTCGATAGGTTACACCTTGTACTTTAAATCCCTTGTCAATTAAGAGCATCCCACAAACCGAACTGTCGATTCCTCCGCTCATGGCCAACAATATATTACTCATTAAATCAATGTTTTAAGGTTGCATTTTTCGTAAAAAATCTAATGGTTCCTGCATCTGCGACGATTCCATATATCGTCCTTTATTCTTCAATAATCGCTCCACTTCTGCACTCTCCTTTTTGGCTTGTTCCGGATCTTGACAAACGCCCTCTTTGTAAGGAACAGATGATAAAAGTCGTCCTTTATCATCGTAGTTTTTTTCCACACCATCGCGTCGATTGTTTGAATAGGGCGTTTCGCTCTCTTTCACTCCATTGGTATGATATGTAAATAAAGTGTCGCACATCACTCCGTGACAGTATTTAGTTCGTAAACGCAGGGTTCCATCCAAATAATATTTCTCATATACACCGTGTTTCACACCATCTTCATAATTTGTTACTTCACTCAACTCGCCTGATGGATAAAAGTAAAGTTTCGATTCGCCGGTCATTTTTCCGGCATCGTATTGTTCTATTAAAATCAAGGTTCCATTATCGGCATAATAGTGCCAAACTGAATCCTTTAGCTTATCAATGTAGCGTCCGCTTGCAATTTTTCGTGTGGCGTTGTTGTACATCATTACACTGGCATATTTGCTATTATCGTAAAAAAATGATTCCGACTGGATTTTCCCATTTTCATAATATCTTTTGAATGCACCCAAGGGTTTGTCGTTCTTAAAATATCCTTCATACGCTAGATTCCCGTTGGGATACAACGTTTTCCAATTTCCTTGTTTCATTCCGTTGATATCGGTATAGTTTTTAATTGAATCGCCAATTTGCCCAATATTCTGAGCTCCTGAATTGAAAAATAGGATTAATAAAACTAAAAACAGTGCATACTTTTTAATGTTCATTTTATTCAAATTTTTGAGTTAATAACAGTTTAACGTAAAGGCTTGCAATTTAGTTTAAAAATATGAATGGTTCAATAATCAATGTCTCTTTAAGATACCATTGATAATGTTATTTAGAACTAATATTTGGTAAAAGTACGGACAATCATCCAAACAACTAGGACAACAAAGAGCAAGGTGCTTTATGGTTTATTGATACAATGCTCCGATTATAAACTTCCATTATTTTAATTGAACATGGCATTTGTGTGGTAACGGGTTTTGTCATATATTAGCTAATGGTGTTAAAATAACTCGTAATCCAAAAACTCAATATGAAGAGAATAATAAACGACAAAGGTGTTGAAACTTTGATATTTGCCGATACATTTGAGAATGAGGCGTATGAGCAAGTTAAAAAACTGATGAATTCGGAAGCATACAAAAATGAGAAAATTCGCATTATGCCCGATGCACACGCCGGGAAAGGGTGTACCGTTGGCACAACCATGACAATAACCGACAAAGTAACCCCTAACCTTGTGGGCGTGGACATTGGCTGCGGAATGCTCACCCTAAAACTGAAAAATAAGATGGTGGATTTTAAAAATCTGGATGAAATTATAAATACGAAAATCCCAAGCGGCTTTAATGTTCATAAAGAGCCCATGCGCCCTTTTGATTTGTCGGCTCTACGCTGTCAAAAGCACGTCGATATCGGTCGCGCAACCATATCCATTGGCACTTTGGGTGGCGGAAACCATTTTATTGAAGTTAGCAAATCGGAAAACGATGGAACTCTTTACCTAATTATTCACTCCGGAAGTCGAAAACTGGGGAGTGATACCTGTACATATTACCAAAACAAGGCTTTCCAAAATGCAAATGAAATCTACAAGATGAAAGCCAAACGAATTGATGAATTAAAAAAAGTGGGCAGAGAAAAATATATTGCCACAGAATTGGAAGCAAATAGAAAACGAAGACCCGATAAAGAGCTCGCTTTTTTAACGGGAAACGATTTTCATGACTACATGAATGACATGGATATTGTTCAAAAATATGCATCGACAAATCGAGAGACCATTGCTGATATAATTCTGAAAGAATCTGAATTACAGGAGGTTGAACGATTTGAAACCATACACAACTACATTGATTTTAAGCGTATGATTTTACGAAAAGGTGCCGTTTCGGCCGAAAAAGGCGAGAAATTATTAATCCCAATTAACATGCGCGATGGTTCATTATTGTGTATAGGGAAAGGCAACGAAAATTGGAATTATTCGGCACCTCATGGAGCGGGTCGTTTAATGAGCCGAAGCAAAGCTAAGCAATCGATTAATATTCAGGATTTTGAACGTTCAATGACGAATGTATATAGCTCATCCGTTGGTATTGCAACCCTCGACGAAGCTCCACAAGCCTATAAATCAATGAACGAAATTAGAAACGCAATTGCCGACACGGTGAATATAATTGATGTACTGAAGCCATTATACAACTTCAAAGCTCATTAATAACATACAAAAAACATAGGACTAAACCCCATTTTAGATTACATAACTAACCACAACTGCGTGGTGGTAATTGATCGCGAAAATAAAATGAACCGTCTCACTTAAACGCAAAACTACAATTTTATCTCAAACAACAAGTCTAACCGATAGAATGAAATATGCTATTTGTGCATTCTAATTATCGATTTTGTTATCATTTATTATTTGGTCAAAAACCTTCTTATCGGTATCCCCTTCAGTGCTAATAAACAGAATATTGGTTTTTGAACCTATATCCAAAGACTCTTTAACAGTTTGGAAATCAACATCATTCATAATGGCAAGAAAACCAGCTACCCCGCCAACTCCCGATTCTCCGGATATTATTCGTTTGTCGGAACCCGTTGGGAAATACAGTTCACGTATGGCTTGTTTCGCATATTTATCCTTAATTCTAATGGAATAATCGGTGCCATTTTTCAACAAACCCCATGCACCCAAAGAGGGTGTTCCACAATTTAACCCTGCCATAATTGTGGTGCTGTTTCCAACGGAGGTTGACAACTTATTATTTTGAAATGAAAGAAGAATTCCATCGGCCTCCTTGGGTTCTACAATCACTATTTTTGGTCGGTTTGCACCATATTTGTTCAGATAATAATAAACACCCGCACCTGCCATGCTTCCAACGCCGGCTTGCAAAAATACAATGTCCACATTGGAATCCGAACTCGTATGAAGATTCTCCTCCAACTCTTTAAATAAGGTCAGATATCCCGCCATTATTAAGGCAGGAATTTCCTCATAGCCTTCCCAGGCCATGTCCTGAACTAAAATCCAGTTATTTGCTTTACTTGTTTTTTCAGCTTCTTGACAAGCATCGTCGTAATTGCCATCTATTTGAATAACTTTAGCTCCTTCATTTTCAATGACTTTGATTCGTTGAGCGGTTGTATCATCGGGCACATAAATTACCGCCTTTTTGCCAAACTTTTTTGCCGACCATGCCACTGCGCGACCGTGATTTCCATCGGTTGCAGTACAAAATGTTTCACTCTCTGGATTTTTCGCCAACAATTGATGAATGGCATACGACGCACCCAACACTTTAAAGGCATTTAAGCCAAATCGGTGTGATTCATCTTTGATGTAGATATTTCCAACATTGTGTTTTTTTGATAATTCGGGCAAGTGAATCAACGGTGTTGGTTTGTAGCCCTGTAAGGTGGCATGAAACTCTAAGGCATTGTGTTTTTCGAGAATTTCTTTTGTTATATCATCCAAAATAATATTATTGGGTGAGTTTTTGTAGTAGTTTGAATTCATAATTGCATCTCCTTTTTTACTGTTTCAACATAAATAACAATATTAATAATATCGCAACTAAAACTTATATATTCCTTATTTATTGATCTTTTCCTGCGGAATTACCCAAAGATACGCTCATTTATATTTGTTTGCAAAAACTATATTAACCCTTTTATTTTGTAATACAGAATGGCCGCATATTCTCGCAATACGGTTATTTCATATTGATATTGAGTCCAAATATTATATCGCAAATCTAGGGACTGTATCATATCAATGGAATCACTATTTTTGTGCAATATATTTGGATTTATGTCTGCCCCAAAGCTCGCCACTCCCGCAATATTTGTAAAACGATTCTTGGAAAAACATAATAACGTTCGTTTCATATGTTCCGGACTGGTGATTACCATAATAGAATCTGAAGGATCTAGTTTTAGGCAAATATTTTTCACTTGAAGAAACGTATTCGAACCTTCTGTTTCAAATTCAATCCTTGAACGATCAACGCCTCTAATAACCAATTCATTTACAATTTCATTTAAATGAATATCATATTGCTGCGGATCAAGTTGCGGCAATGCAATAATTATTTTTGCATTTGGGTATTTATTAGCATTTATGCTCGTATAGTAACATCGAATTAAATTTTTTTCCGAAGGCATCCCATCGGCACCCATCATTACAATTTTTGTTGGAACAATTTCATTATAATCGCCCGTGCAACTAAGTCTATAAAAAGCCCAAAAGGGCTGTTCAGTAAAGCCTAGAATTAATAAGAACATAAAGATAATGCCAAAAACCATCAGCCCTTTCTTAATAATAAGTCGAAGTACATTTTTAATTTTTATCATCTATGTATGATTATTGAATTAAATTTACATTTCTTATTTTCCAAACAGAACTCAATAAATAGGAGTATTCTAACATATTGCGTTTTTCATGGTGGCCAATCCTGGGAAGACAGGGAATCTGTGCCACCATAAAAATCCAAACAATAAAGAGATTTCTTTATTTTTTATCGTGAAGGTGAATATCCATTTGAGGAAAAGGGATATGGAGGTTATAGTCTCCAAATCTTTTATATACCTTCTCATTCATTTCAAAAAACACATCCCAATAATCGGGACTATTAACCCATACCTTAACCGAAAAATTGACCGAACTACCGCCAAGTTCTGAAAGTCCGATAAAGCTAGCCGGTTCTTTTAAAATCCGGGGATCCTCAGCAATAAAATCATTAATTGCTCTTTTAAAATCGTCAATATTATCCCCATAAGCAATGCCAAATGTCCAATCAACTCTTCGTTGCAATTCAGCCGAAAAGTTGGTGAGCGAACCCGTTGATAGCGGTCCATTAGGGATTATGATTAACTTCTTATCGACTGTATTTAAGGAAGTTGCAAAAACACTAATCTCTTTTACCGTTCCTAAATAGCCCTGAGCTTCAATAAAATCGCCTATTTTAAAGGGTTTGAAAGCCAAAATAATCACTCCTCCTGCAAAATTCTGAAGCGTTCCGGATAATGCCATACCTACGGCTAGTCCAGCAGCACCAAGGATTGCAATAAATGATGTCATTTGAATTCCGATTAAACTCATTACGGTAATGATCACCAAAATTTTCAGTACTATATTCGTCAAATTTTTAAAAAATGGAACAAGAGACTGGTCAACGTTAGATCTCACCAATGCCTTCCCAACACTCTTAGTTATTAATTTAGCAATCCATAACCCAATAATGAGTACGATTATTCCACCAATGATCTTAAATCCAAATTCAAACCCAAAATCCATTATCTTGACAAAATAACTCCCTAAAACTGATACTTTTTCTTCCATCGCTTCTATGTTTATATATACTTCTACTCATTAGACGTTGATATTCCGCCACGTTTTTTATAGTGGCTACTGTACTCCACTTTTACTTAATTAGTCTTTGCAAGAAAACGCCAAATTACTCATAAAGTGTTTATTTTTGGCATTCGTGAATTGCTTTTCTTATTTCTGCGTTATTCTCGTTTTTGACACAGTAATCCCGATAAGAATACGGAACAAATTTTGTCTTTGACGATTTCTTATCAAAGACAGAAAAACAGGGTGTTTTCTTGCTGACACTATTATTGATAAAAATAACAATTAAAAATTAAACTTAAATTTCTAAAATAAAAGATGCATCTGTCAGATAAAATGCTTATATTTAATGTGTTAAAGCAAACATAACACTCACCCAACAGATGCAAAGCAAAGTTAAGAAAACCATCGAATTTAAAGCTG
>JAQVXQ010000219.1 GCA_028709085.1 Salinivirgaceae bacterium
GTGCAATTTCTACGGTGGAAATTGATTCGCCGGGGGAAGGTATTTTCACTTCAATAATCATAGTATCAGTTTTTTTTATTTTCGTTCAGTTAGCAATTTGTTTTACTTTAGCAGATATGATTTTTCCCATTCTTTACCCCAATCCCTATTGGGAGCATGCGGGAAAATCAATCCAAACTTCCTTTAGGGACGGGATAAATTTGGATCGATTTTATTACCAAATTTAAATCTGTTAAAGTAAAAATAGACATTTTTAAATTAATTCTGATTTTCTAACGTTATCCAACTCCAGCAAATATTCACGCTGTCTCAAAATTTTAACCCGTTCTTTACCCGACACACACTGCAAACCACAATATTTCAGGTTTCGATCACAGGTGCAAGGTTTAAACACCTTTTGAATAATTTCTTGTTGTTCTACTTTATGAATCGCCGTTAATCCGACAGCTGTGGTAGCGGTTCGTCGGCGAGCAACTACTTGTAGTTCCGGGATATTTATCAAGTCTCGCACAAAGCTCCAAGCACCCATATTTATTGGTTCCTCCTGTGCCCAAATCCACACAAGCGCCTTTTTATATTTTGAGATAATGGCATCGACGCGCTCCTTAGGGAACGGATATAACTCCTCGATTCGAACAAGAGCAACATCGGTAGCATCGAGATTCTCTTTCTCCTGCAGCAAATCGTAATAGATCTTTCCACTACAAAAAACAACGCGCGTCACCTCTTTCGATGTGTTTAAATCGTCGATTACCGGTTCAAATTTACCCGTTGCAAGTTCTTCTAAAGACGATTGAACTTTCGGATGACGAAGCAAACTCTTGGGCGTAAATAAAATCAAGGGAACTCGGAAGTTTCGCAACATCTGACGGCGCAGTAAATGATACATATTTGCTGGCGTTGTACAATTGGCAATGGTCATATTTTCGTCGGCAGCCAATGTTAAAAAACGTTCAATGCGAGCGCTGGAATGTTCCGCACCTTGACCCTCGTATCCGTGTGGCAGATAAAGCGTTAACCCATTCATGGTTCCCCACTTCTCGCCTGCTGTGGATATATATTGATCGATAATTACTTGTGCAACATTATGGAAATCACCAAATTGGGCTTCCCAAATAGTGAGCGTTTCTGGAGTTGCCATTGCGTGTCCATATTCAAATCCCATTACTCCATATTCGGAGAGCAAGCTGTTGTAAACCGAAAACTTTTCAAATCCCAACATATCGCGAATAGGGATGATTTTGCGCTCATTCTCCTCCAGCAATATTGCAGAGTGTCGATGCGAAAATGTGCCCCGAACGCTGTCCTGTCCACTAAGTCGAACACCAAATCCCTCCGACAATAAGGAGGCGTAAGCCAACTGCTCACCCAAAGCCCAATCAACCACACCTTTGTCAATGAGCGCAATTCGGTCGTTCAAAATTTTCGCTGTTTTTTGAAACAACAACGTACTATCATCAAAAGAATTGACCTTTTGAGCCAAAGCAATCAATTTATCTTTGTTAAATGAAGTGTCAACCTCTTTTAAAACAGACACTTGATCAGGAAATTTATACCCACTCCAAGTGTCGCTCAAAAAAGGCAAAATGGTAACTTTGCTATGTTCTTTACTTATTTGAAATTCACTTTCCAAATAGGCATCAAATCGTTCCTTTTCAGCATCTATAAAGGTCGTAAAATCGCTCTTTTCAGATATAAGTTTTTGCTCATAGATTTTAGCCGGATTTGGATGTGCTGCAATGGTTTTATAAAGTGCAGGTTGCGTAAATCGGGGTTCATCTCCCTCATTATGACCATGTTTTCGATATCCCAAAACATCGATAAAAACATCGCGATTCCATTTCTGGCGATAATCAATGGCCAGTTCAATAACATAAATGAGTGCCTCCACGTCGTCGCCATTAACATGGAATATTGGACTTTGAATTACTTTCGCAATATCTGTAGAATAAGTTGACGAACGGGCATCGATATAATTGGTAGTAAATCCAACCTGATTGTTAATTACCATGTGAATTGTACCCCCAGTAGTGTAGCCCTCCAATTGCGACATTTGAATTGTTTCATACACAATTCCTTGTGCAGCAATGGCGGCATCACCATGGATAACAATTGGTATCACTTTCGTGAAATTCCCCTCATACTGATTGTTAATTTTGGCTTTTGCAACCCCTTGGGCAATGGGCGAAACGGTTTCCAAATGCGATGGATTGGGCAACAAATGAACTTCTGCCTCTTTTTTAGCATCTGTTGCAATCTTATTATCGTATCCCAAATGGTATTTAACATCCCCCACATTGAGTCCTTCGGTAAACTCCGTTGCTGTGAAAGCACGGAAAATCTCCCGATATGGTTTTTTCATGATATTGGAGAGGACATTTAATCGCCCCCGATGCGCCATTCCAATAATAAATTGGTCGATTCCCTTGGTCGAACCATATTCAATGATTTGATCCATTGCAGGAATCAGTCCTTCGCAACCTTCGAGCGAAAAACTTTTCTGTCCCGGGAAATTGCGAACAATAAACTGCTCAAACGAAACTGCTTGGTTCAAATGCTTATAAATATGCATTTTCTCATCGTCGGTAAAATGCCGCCGACTCTTCTGCCCTTCAATACGCTTTTCAATCCACTTAATGGTATCCGGATTACGAATAAATTTATATTCCACCCCCACAGATTGACAGTAGGTTTGTTGCAAATGATCGACAATGTGTTGAAGACTCGTTTTAGGCAATCCTAAAAGTTTACTGGCTTCAAATTGAGTGTCCAAATCGGAATCCTGCAATCCAAAATTTCCGATATCCAACGTAGGACGGTATTTTCGTCGCTGACGAACCGGATTTGTATTCGTAAACAAATGACCCCTAGACCGATAGTCCTCAATAAGGTTAACTACATTAAACTCTTTATCGGCAGAAAACCCGGTGGAAAGTTCGGTGGCAGTTTTTGTGATTGTAAAGTCGGTTTTAGAAAATTCAAAACCTTCAAAAAACCATCGCCAAGTTGCCTCAACAGACTGTGGATCCTTTTTATATTTATCGTATTGATATTCAATAGACTGAGGGTCAATATTTCCCAAAAAAGTTGATTCGTTCATAAATAAAATAAATTGGTTACTGTGTGAATAACAATTAAAGATATGGTTTGTTGAATCCTTTGCAAAATAGAGTTTTGTAGGTGTGTTGATTAAAAGAGAAGGCGACTCATTCTTTTTTTTGAGGAACTCAGATAAAAGAAGGGAAACTTAAGGGAGTATTTTTTGAGACGTTGAGACGTTGAGGTGTAAAATCACGTTAGAATTGAATGGTACTTTGAGCAGAAATAAAATAGGTCAACAATTTTAGGATTGAATATGTTCCGTAGAATCAAGAAAAATAGCATGAATTAAAGACGAAAAGGACTCCTTTTGCGAAATAAACCCCTTTAATGATGCGAAAAGAAGAAAAGAGATTCAAAAGTCTTTCGTAAAACCTTTGAAAGTTGCATATTTGCACTCTCAAAATTACGTTTAAAAATAGACACGAAAATAAAAAATAGGACGTTTATAGATTGATTGAAATTCATGAGATTTGTTTGTAAAATTATCATTTATATATAGTATTTAAAGCGCAAAAGAGAAGTGAAATGAGAAGAATAATAGGAATAACTGTAATCATTAGTCTATTGGCAACATCGTTATTTGCACAAATTCCCAGAGGGAAAAGCGATAATAAACAAGGCTCTACCATTCTCAACTTTGGACTAGGAACCTCTGGCTGGGGCGTTCCCATTTATATCCAAGGGGAACAATTCTTTTACAAAGAATTATCAATTGGTATTGAATCTACGTTCCGATTCAGTAACGAGGTTGTTGGCAACGCAACATATCATCATAATATGATTGCCATTGGCGGATTATGCAACTACTACTTCGACAAAATAGCAAATCTTCCTCCATTTGTGGATTTATATTCCGGTGTTTCAGCCGGATTTGTACACGTATCCTCCTCAACATCAAATTCAAACCCCTCCTATTCAGGAAATCGAGGCAGCGGACTCTACTTGGGATTGCATGTAGGAGGACGTTATTATTTCAGTGATACATGGGCAGCACAAATGGAATTGGAATTTGGAACCATGTTGGCAGGATTGAAAA
>JAQVXQ010000220.1 GCA_028709085.1 Salinivirgaceae bacterium
TATTGAGCGACAACGCCATTTCAAGGGCCTCTTGTAACTTGGCGTTGGATTCATCCTGACGACCCATTGCCGCCTCCAGAAAAGCCAAGTCAATTAACCCCGATGCAATTTGTTCTCGCTGTCCAAGCTCGCGGCTAATCTCTAAACTCTCGTCAAAAAACCGCTTCGCTTTATCAATGTCCTGTAAATCAGCGTATAATACTCCGATGTTCGTATATACACTTCGCAGATTAACATAATCTTCGAGTTTTTTAAATATCTCGGCGGCTTGGGTAAATAAGTCAACAGCATCGTACAACTTGTTGCTTTCCCATAATATAAATGCCGCTTTTGATAAATTTGTAGCTTGAGTTTTCAGATCGCCTCCCCGTCGGGCAATATCTGCCATTTCGATTAATTTATCAAACTGAGCTTTTCGCTGTGGGGTAATATCTTTTAACTCCTGACCAAATGAGACTGGACTGAGGAGTGTGAAACATAGTATGGAAAATATAAAAAAGAAAAATCTAATCACGGGTTGCTATTTTTCATTAACTACGATTCAGTAATACGTTACCAAACCCACTTTTACTCTATTTGTTTAAAACTGCAATGTAAATAAAACAATTATAAAACTAGACCATCGACCCTAAAATCGAACCTATTCAATCATATTAAATAGTATATCTACAATTTACAAATCTGTTCAAATTTAGGTTATTATTATATAAAGTGCAAAAAAAATATCAATTTGAAAGCAAAACAACTAAACACCAAACTCGAAGCAAATATGAACCATTGATAACTTGACAGTTAGTAGTTACTCACGTATTATTATTTTTTTTATTTATCGATTACGCCCAAACCCATTCTTTCGGATTACATCGGTTATAGTGACGTTGTTTTCCGAAAACAAAGGATCACTTATTGGTGTAATTCCCTCTTTTCCATTGGCTTTGGGATTTTTAATGGCTGCATTTATTCGGTAGGCATTCATTAAATCGGCACTATACGGAAAAAGCATCGACGTAATTGAGCCCAAGGGAGTATGAGGATTCAACCATATTTTTTCATCGCCACGCTGTAAAATAACCGGACTTCGGTGATGCGGAAGTGCTTGTAAAACAGCATTGGCAACGGTGGTAATAATGGCAAAAGAATAAATTTCCTCGCCTGTTTCCGGATCTTTCCAACAATCCCAAATGCCCGCAAAAGCAAAGGGTCGAACTTTATTTCGCAGATAAACAACATAGGGTTCGTCGAGCTTATTTTGGGTTGTTCCTTCAATAAAACAATCGGCAGGAACAAGGCATCGTTGCGACCGAATTGGTTTTCGAAACGCCGGTTTGTTAATAATATCGCGCGATCCTTTGTATAATGGGTCGTTGTCAAGATTTCGATCCCCTTCGGCCCGAGCATTAATAAGTAACATTTTCTTTTTAGCCCATGCCGGCATAAGCCCAAACCGAAATAGTTGCACGATTTGAGGGGCATTGTCGGTTATTACCGGCACGTAGGTTCCGGGAGTGATGTTGTAATTTGCCTCCCACTCAAATCCAACCGGAGCTTGAATATTAAAGCGCTTTTCTAGAACTTCGATCTTTTGAGTAAGTACATATCGTCCACACATAATAGATCTGTTTTTTTACAAAAATAGGCAAAATTGTGGGATTCAATTTTCAATGGAGAAAGAATGTTTTTTGGGTGAAGGGTGGTCGGTGATCGGTGATCAGTAATCGGTGAAGAGTGATGGGTAATCAGTAAATCGGTGATCAGTAATCAGTGAAGGGTGAGGGGTGAACAGTGAGGGGTGATGAGTGAGATCGTGTTCTGCAGTATAACAGGGTTCTACCTGCTCCCATTCACCGTTGGCATTCGTACGTTGATTCTACGAATTTAATACGAAGTTTATTCGAATTACACCGTATAAAGTTCGAATGAAGTTCGTATGAAGTTCGAATGAAGTTCATATGAACCTAAAAGATGAATCGATAATAATGGGATGATGGTGAAGTGTAATTGGGCATGCGAACATCAATAAATCACAATTCCATGCAAACCCACGGCTGAAGCCGTGGGCAATTCATTATAATACCACACGATAGGAATCGTGCGGTAGCGAAGGAAGAAAGGAGAAAGACTAAAATCACACGATGGACTCATGCGGTAGCTGATGCTAAAATTGAGTTGCCCATGAATATGAGTTGTTTTTAGCGACAGCGTCGCGTAATATTTGTAGGAATGGCGATGAGGTGAAGTTAAGGTGCAGAGCACCGTGATATTAGCATGGCTTTTTGAGTGGGTAGTTTTTAAAAAAAAATCTATAGTGTGTAACGAGAAAAAGGGATGTTGAAATAAAGCCAGATGAAAGTGCTACACCTCAACCCCGAAGTGGGTTGAATGTTAAAACGTTTAGTATATAAAAAATAGGCGATTTCGAAGCACTAAACTTTCGGTTAAGCACGAACTTTGATACGAGCCGAAACCCTTGAATTTACTACTGATTCGCCTATTTTTTATATACATTGTGTGTGCGTTCGGTGTTTTTTTCAGTCGTTTATTAGTGTTGGCTTTGCAAGCTCTTTGACAAAGCTTGGGTTTGAGTGTTGGCTTGTGGGACTTTGGTCCCCGTAATTATCGGGATGCTTGCAAATAGCGTGGGCTTTTAAATCGGTTTCAAGCCTAACTCTTTCAAATATTCATTGTGTTTGTCGGTGTTTATTTTTACGGTTTCATTGATTGATGTCAGTTTGTTATTTACTTCTTTCAAGTCAATTTGTACTTCATCTTCTGCTGTACTTACATATCTTGAAATGTTTAGGTTGTAGCCGTTCTTCTCGATTTCGTCCATTGAAACTCTGCGTGCATATCGCTCAACGTTCTCTGGGCGGTATTTGTAGGTTTCTACAATTTTCTGAATGTCGTTTGGTTCTCCGTCTTCGCCTTCTCTTAACGTGTTTTGACGTTTGCCTTTTTCGAAATGCTCACTGGCATTGATGAACAAAACATCATCTTGTTTTTTGCACTTTTTCAATACCAAAATACAAACGGGAATACCTGTTGAGTAAAACAAGCTGGACGGCAAACCAATAACCGTGTCAATGTGATTGTCTTTTAATAATTTGGTTCTAATGCGTTCTTCTGCACCACCTCTAAATAGAACTCCGTGTGGTAAAATGATGGCCATTGTACCTTCTTTGCCTAAGAAGTGAAAACCGTGCAATAAAAAAGCAAAGTCGGCAGCTGATTTAGGGGCTAAGCCGTAACTCTTGAAGCGAAAATCTTCTGCTAAGGTGTCGTTGGGTTCCCAACGCAAACTAAAAGGCGGATTGGCCACTATGGCATCAAACTCCATCTTTTTGCTTGGATTCATTTCGTTGAGAATATGCCATTGATTCTCCAAAGTATCTCCGTGAAAAATCTCAAACTCGGTATCTTTCATTCCGTGCAACAGCATATTCATTCGGGCAAGGTTGTAGGTAGTGATATTATTTTCTTGTCCGTATATTTTGCCTACACTTCCGCCATTGTCTTTAATTCGCTTGCGTACATTGAGCAACAATGAACCCGAACCACACGCAAAATCTAGCACTTTGTTCAGCTTGTTCTTTTTACCGCTTGTGGGGTCTTGACTGTCGAGGGTCACGATTTCTGAAAGGATGGTTGAGATTTGTTGCGGTGTGTAAAATTCTCCTGCTTTTTTGCCTGAACCTGCTGCAAACTGACCAATCAAATATTCATAAGCATCTCCAAGCGTATCAGAATCGGTAGAGAAATCAGCAATGCCTTCGGCAATTTTTTGGATAATGGTGCAGAGTTTTTTGTTTCGCTCGGTATTGGTTTTGCCAAGCTTTTCAGAATTCAAATTGATTTCTGAAAACAAGCCTTGAAAAGCACTGTCAAAGGATTCGTCTTGTATGTATTTAAACGCTTTTTCTAAGGTTACCAACAAATCACCGTGTTGAGTACGTGCCATTTCGCTAATGTTGCTCCACAGATACTCGGGTTTGATAACATAATGCACCTTTCTACGCATCTGTTTTTCAAACTCGGCTACATCTGTTTGGTTGGCTGCATACCAAACGGACAAAGGTGTTGT
>JAQVXQ010000221.1 GCA_028709085.1 Salinivirgaceae bacterium
TGACTAAATATTGTTCCCCGAAGAATCCTGAATGAATTTTTAGAGATAAAAAATCATACATCCATATATCTAATTATGTAAATATATGTGTATTTGTACCGTTTTATATCGCTCTATTTTTGAGATAACCATATTATTGAATGCCAATAAATCACAAATAAAAAAATCAGTTTGAAATGAAAACCATAAAGATTAATCCCTCGTTTTGTCCTCAAGACCATAACTGTCCTGTAATATCAGCGTGTCCCGTTGGAGCAATTATTCAACGTTCCCCCAATGATGTACCCACTATTGACGAAGAAAAATGTACCGGCTGTGGTCGATGTTCAAAATTTTGTAGAACTTTTACACTTGTAGACAGAAACTAAAACAAATTTATGTTTTTTAGTTCGTTAAAAAAATGGATGGATCTGGTTTGTAGATTGAAAAAATGAGTATATTTACAAAAATAAAAAGATGTACAGATGAATCAAAATCCATGGGAAAATGTGAACTGGAAAGGTAAACGAATCCTAATTGCTGAAGATGAAGAGGTGAATATGATGTTTTTTCAGGAAGTGCTTGAAGATACAGGAGTTGAGATCATTAAGGCAACAGATGGTTTACAAGCGGTTGATTTATTCACAAATAATAAGGTTGACTTAGTTTTGATGGACATTAAGATGCCAGTAATGAATGGTTTGGATGCAACACAAAAGATAAAACAGTTAAATGCTTCAATTCCGATAGTTGCACAAACAGCCTATGCCATGGAAGATGAAAAACAACGATGTTTTGATGCAGGTTGTGATGATTATATCTCAAAACCCATTGATACCATTCGTTTGTTTGCCATTTTAAAAAAATATTTACGCTAACAGAAAAACATTCTGAATATAATTTACATGCAGATTTCTTCGTTTAGAAATCTGCATTTTAATTGAATTATTTTTGATTTACTGAATTTATTATGAAAAATTGGATTTTCCTAGTGTTTCTTATTCTTATAATGGCTAGTCAAGGTTTTAGCCAAGGCGATGTGGATATTTTTGAACAAAAGAGATTTCTTTCCGATTCAATAATTGTAGATTCAATACCTAAGATATCTTTAGATTTACATCGTGTGTTGATTGATTCTTTGAATGTAGAAATCGAAATTAAGTCCGACTCTGTTAAATTATTAAAATTAAGTATTGAACAAGATCGACAATTCGCCTCTTCATTATTATATCGAATTGATACCTTAAACGATAAGTTGTTGCAATGTGAGAGTCTTACCGATACTCTTTTGTCGAAACACGATATATTAATGCCTGAAAATAAGAGACTTAAAACACAGGTCGAACGTTTGCAGGGACAGGTTGAGGAGCAAGATTCGTTATTGACGAAACAAACACAGTTGCTTGTTCAAAAAGAGGTTATCAATAAAGAGAAGGAAGATATTTACAAAGATGCTTTGTTGGGAACTAAAATAGATTTAGTGAAACTCGAAGGAGAGATTAATGCTAAGGAAAAAGAGTTGGCTGGCAAAACAAGAGAAATTGATTTGATGTCACAAAGTATTCAAGAAAAACAACGCGATATTGAGCATAAAAACAATGAGATCACTAAAATTGCCGAACGGCGCGAATTGGCCAATAGGATGATTGATTCTCTGAAAGATAGCTTGGCAATTACGCAACAAAAGAATATTACGCTTTATCAAGAGAAAAAATATGTTAGTATCGAATTGGCATCTTTGAAAGCAAAATTGGAAGCCCGCGATAAAAAAACAAAGCAGGTAGCTATTGTTCAAGGAGTTGCAATGCGATCTTTCCGGACACCACTCTATATTTTAGCCCCCAAAGATGTCAATAATATTGATAGTTATGAGATTGCTAACGAGAATGCAGGAGGAATCGAATTTGATTTAATTACAGGGGCATCGGTGCGAATTTTTAAATTGTCGAAGGAGACCGATAAATATAATTCTGACTTTGGGTGGTTTGTTGGATTTGGAGGTAAAAACTTATTCAAGAACTTCTATTTTGGTCCAAATATTAAATTGTTCGATTTCTTCCACATCAATGCAGGTTTAAATGTTGCCGAATTTCGTGTCTTGAAAAGCGGCTTTAATGAAGGTGATATTCTTTCAGTTGGAACACCCATTCCTACAGTAAATCAATGGAAGTTTAATATGTATTTTGCGTTAACGATTGATTTCGAGATTATTACACAAATAGCTGGTAAGTTGTAGTCCCAAACCATAAAGCAAATGTCTAAAGAATATTATGAGACGCTGGAAATTACTTGCTTGTTATTGGTGAATAGGAGTTAGAAAATATAAATAGGTGATATGTGAAAATTGCTAGAAGATATTCACCTCAACGTCTCAACACCTCAACGTCTCAACTCCTCTACAATTTTTCATGGCGTTATCTGTTTATTGGGACTTTATTATGGTACTTCAAAAAAAAGATTAACCCAGATAAACGATATTAAATTATCTTTTAATGATTTATTAAAAGTAGATTCATACATATTTCTTATTTTTGAAATGTTAAGTAGGATAATTAACGCCTAACTATAATAATATACATTAAATCGTACTACTATGAGTCGTAAATTTTATGTGCGAGCAAGAGCTGTACCATACAGTTTATTATTTCAAATGCTTTATGGGCGCACAGAGTTTTTGATAGGGTTTATATTACTCATTATTGCACTTCCTCTTTTAACATTTTTCTTGTCGATTGTAAAATTAAACCCTTTTAATGATGTCTCACCTACGACCAATGGCGTTGTTACTAATATATATGGGACAAATAGTTTTGTTGGCGACGATCGTATTTATCAGTTTTTCTACACTTTTACTATTGACGAAGGTCAAGAGAAAACCGGGTCTTCATTCAGTCAAGAGACGGAATTTCAAATTGGCGATACGGTAAGTGTCTTGTTTGAAAATCAAGAGCCTTTTAATTCAGTAATTGTTGGGATGCGAACAGGGAGAATGGAACCATGGATTGTCCTTGTTGTATTGCCCTTTTTATTCTCTGGATTGATTTTCATTGGAGCCTCTGCCTATTATGTTAATAAAGAGGTTCAACTTTTAAAATATGGGAGGGTAGCTTTTGGCACATTTATTACAAAGGAAAGCACCAATAAAACATCTAACCTTCAGCCAGTTTACAATCTATATTTTCAATTCAACGCCCACGATGGCAAAACATATGCCTCAATGTGTAGTACTCATTTACCATGCTGGAGTGAGGGTAAAGAGGAGGAGAAATTAGTGTATGATCCTGGAAATCCAGAAAAAACATTGTTGATTAGTTCTCTTCCCATGCGGATTCGCACCTTTTTTAACGATGCGATGTAAACAAAAAAGCGTCTTGAAACAAAGTTTCAAGACGCTTTTTTAAATTAAAGAATAATATTAGTTACTGCTTTTAATAAAACGAACTGTTTTATTATCAAGATTAACTAGGCGCATAATATATATCCCATCAGAATAGTCTGAAACATTAATTTCATTTGTGCCTTCAAGGTATGTTGCTACCTTTTGTCCAAAAACATTGTAAATCTCAATTGGAGTTGCCACCGTTAGATTATTTATGTGTAATGTGGAATGCACTGGGTTTGGAAATAGAATTACATCTGTATTTAATTCTGTTTCTATGTTTGACAAACAATTTACAATACCAGGAGTTCCATTGTCGCCATATAAGTTATCCCAATTTTCGGTAAATAAATTATCTGAACTACATTTAGTTAACTCAAAATTATTGTTTTTTGCATCAAATTTATCATTTTCTGTACCAGCTTGATTAACAACAACACCATTCTTTTTCAAAATTACATAACAAGGATTGTTGATCTTAAACGTTGTTGATGAAACAATGTTTGGAGTAATAGCGGAGGTATGCGTTGTACGTGCTGCTATTACATAGGCATTATAGGGATCAATGGAGCCTGTAAGGTTCACTGTTTCTAGTAGATCCGATTCATAGTATTCCAATGTATATCCCGATAAGTTGGCGGGCAGATCACCCAGATTCATTATTTCGATATATTCGTCGTTAAAGTTTCCGTTGTATCC
>JAQVXQ010000222.1 GCA_028709085.1 Salinivirgaceae bacterium
GTAATCGTAAATACTACTGCTGTCAACAACAGCCACTTTACGTTCTGTTCCATCGTCAAACTTTGACATCAACATTGGAGCAACCATCAAGGCTGCGAAAAGTATGGGTCCGAGAATGGTCATAATAATAAAGGACTTTTTACGAACCCGGGTAATATATTCTCGTTGAATTATTTTTGAAATTTTACTCATGATTATTCTGGTTTTAATGGGTTAGATTTTAACGTTTCCTTGTACTACACTAATAAAAATATCGTTCATGGATGGAAGCACTTCGTTAAAACCATGAATTTCGACATGTTGTATTAATTTCTTCAAGAGTTCATTGGGTGGAAAATCGCCTTTTGCTTGAATGATTGCGCGTTGAAACTTTCCGCCATTCTCTACATTTTGGATGGAAAACAGATCCGTTTCTCCTTTTGCATTTTCAAGATCACCAATATAATCCAGATGATATCGATTTGTTCGATAGGTCTCTTTAATCTCATCGACCCTACCATCCAGAATTTTACGCGATCGATCGATCAATGCCACATGGTCGCAAATTTCCTCAACACTGCTCATATTGTGGGTTGAGAAAATAATGGTTGCTCCATTTTTACGCAAATCCAACATTTCGTCGCGCATTAGATTGGCATTTATGGGATCAAAACCGCTAAAAGGTTCATCAAAAATCAATAATTGGGGTTCGTGAATAACGGTCACAATAAATTGTACTTTTTGTGCCATTCCCTTTGAAAGTTCCTCAACCTTCTTATCCCACCAAGCTTGAATTTCAAATTTCTCAAACCAATATTTCAATCTTTTCAGGGCTTCGCGTTTCGACAATCCCTTTAATTGAGCCAGATATATTGCCTGTTCGCCCACCTTCATTTTTTTATAAAGACCGCGTTCCTCGGGCAGATACCCAATATTTTCAACATGTTTTGGGCTAAGAAGTTCCCCATTAATTTTAACTACGCCACCATCGGGGGCATAAATCTGATTTATAATTCGAATCAGGGTGGTTTTTCCGGCTCCATTGGGACCTAATAGTCCAAAAATGGATCCCTTGGGAACGCTGATTGAAACATTGTCGAGTGCTTTATGATTTATAAAGCTTTTGGACACCTCTTCGGCGGAAATTGCATACATTTATAGTAGGATTTAAGGTTAATTTACAAAAATAGTGAAAAGAATTGTATTGTAATTTTTATCCGAGAATTAACATTAAGCACATGAGTTAATAAGATATTGAATAATCACAGTTTATACAAAAAACATTCGTATTAGATGAACACTATTCCGCTTTCAAAATCTCGGAAGGCGCTATTTTAGCGTTGTAAAGCGATTGAATAAGAACCGTTATAAACACGATTACTAATGATACGATAGCCGTTAAAATAAAGATAAATGTGGTTGTTGACGTTCCAGAAGCAAATGTATTGAGCCAAAGTTTAGAAACTATTCCACCAATTACGAAACTAATTATTAGCGATATTGTAATCAATTGAAGATATTCTTTGGAGAGCATAGCGATAATATTCATTAAATTGGCTCCTAAAACGATTCTGATTCCAATTTCTTTTTTCCGTTGGGCGGTTAAAAACGATCCCAATCCGATAATGCCCAACGAGGCAATAAATATGGAGAGAATGGTTAGTACTAGCGAAATATCACTGAGTTGGGACTCAAATTGATATTGATTGCTAATGTCGTCGGCAAGTAGCGAATAGCGAAAAGGATTTTTGGGGAGCATTTCATGCCAAATATCTTCAATTTTTGATAGCGCAATATCCATCTCTCCTTTAACTACTCGAATAGCAATATATTGCGATGCGAACACCTTATTTCTTCCCTCCGCTCGCATATCCAAGACAAAAGGTTCGTTGGGGTTGTGCACCGACTTGGCGTTAAAATTTTTAAAAACACCCATCACCGATTCGTTGCCCGAACGGGAATTGAAACGCTTTCCGATGGCACTTTTGTTATCCCAGCCCATGTGTTTAACCATCGATTCGCTGATTAAAATTCCACTGTCGGCATCGTGTATATTTTCTGAATTATAACTACGTCCCGCAACAATTTTAATATCAAAAGTCTCTACAAAATTGTCGTGTACGATTAATGCAGGATAATATTGCCAAAAATTATCGTCCAGCCCCTCAACCTTAAAGTCGTGGGCATTATGATTTATGCCTATTACGTAATCCATGGCTGTGAAATTCTCAACCTCGGGCAACTCTTTTACTCGATTCGAAAACAGATCGAAATTCTGTTTAATAGCCCTAAATCGGGAAGGAATAATGATAATATTTTCGCTCCTAAACCCGATATCGGAAGTTAGCATATATCTCAACTGATTACTAACCACCTGTGTTCCAAGCACTAAAGTTAAACCAATAACAAATTGGGAAATAACTAACACTTTACGTATTACACTTCGGCCCGATCGGGGATTCAGATTCCCTTTTAAGGTTCGAATTATAACAACGTTGCTTAAGTAAATTGCTGAATAAAGACCACTAAATAAGCCACTTATAAGAGTGGTGATGAACAGTAGAAGCAAATTTATGGGTTTAAAAACCATGGAAAACTTTAGTGATTTTCCGACCAACGCATTGAATGCTGGCAAACTAAGTTCGGTTATTACAAGAGCAATGGCCATGGCTATATAACTTATGATTATTGCCTCGAACAAAATATGCCCCATGATCACTGTGCGCGAAGCTCCGGTAATTTTCCGAATCGTGATTCCCCGACTCCGATTCGATGCCGTAGCTGTGGATAGATTCATGAAATTAATTATGGCCATTATAATGATAAAAATAGCCAGTCCACTGTAAATATAAACGTTTGATAGACTTCCATTTTGAGCTATTTCGTAATCCAAACGAGAATAGAGATGGATGTTTTCCAATGGTTGCAAAAACAACGAATTACTCTGTCGCGACACATCGAAAAAATATTTATTTACAAATTCAGGGAAATGCTTTTCTAAATCATTTTTGGACCGTCCCTCCCTCAGTTTTACGTAAGTCCAACAAGGATTCCACACCCAAGTACTGGGTAATTTGCCGCGGTACATAATTTTCACCGTCTCCATGGATACCAACATGGAATATTGAAAATGGGTTTGACTTGGAGGATCGGAAATAACTGCTACTACCGTAAGATCCCGCCAGTCGTTAATCAACATCTTCTGCCCCAATCCCGACTGTTCGCCAAAATATTTCTTTTCAGCAGATTCAGTTATAACTACCGTAAACCCTGCACTGTCCATATCGGAAAGGGATCCGCACAAAAGGGTATAATCGAAAACATCAAAGAATTCAGGATCAACAAAAAAGATTCCATCATCATAGGCACTTGTCTTTTCAGAGGTGATTTGTTGCGAAGGATTTTGGAAATTAAAAACCCGTACAATCGACTCTATCAAATCAGGATATTCCTTTTCGAGCGCATCTTTAAGAGGAAAGGGAACACTCGACGAGTTTTCAACCACCCCATTATAATTCCCAATTTGCGCAATTCTAAATACTCGTTCATAGTCGGGATGATATTTGTCGTACTCTGTTTCGTTGATTATATAGAGCCCAATAAGGACAAAACAGGCAAATCCAATGGAGAGCCCGGCAATATTGATTAAAGTAAAAAAAGGACTCTTTTTAAATCGACGATAAAATCCTACAAACCAATTATATAACGATATTTTCATGGTTGATAAATCCTAGAATTAAATTGCATTTCGCGATGCTTTATGTACATTTTCATGGATAACCTTGCCATCAAAAAGTTGAATAATCCGTCGGGCGTAATCCGAATCGCGCTCCGAGTGGGTTACAATAATAATTGTTGTTCCTTCGCTGTTGAGTTGATTCAAAATCTCCATCACCTCTTCGCCATTCATAGAATCCAGGTTTCCAGTGGGTTCGTCGGCCAGCAAAAGAGCCGGTTTTGTAATTACAGCACGTGCTATGGCAACTCGCTGTTGCTGACCTCCGGAGAGTTGAGATGGAAAATGGTCGCTCCGGTGAATTAACTTCAG
>JAQVXQ010000057.1 GCA_028709085.1 Salinivirgaceae bacterium
TTTTGAACTATTGGCCAACAGTTACGGAATTGGAACATTATGGATTGGATTTGCTAAGTTTGTTTTTGAGGATATAGTACCCGAAATCAAAACAAAAATTGGTATTCCTGAAAATCACAAAATTGCTGCGGTTCTATTATTTGGAAATCCTGCGGTAAAATTTGCCCGCTCAATTCAAAACGACAATCCCAAAATAAAAACCGTTCGCTTGTAAATAGTCGTCAAATCAGATCAATACTCAGCATAGTAACAATATAACATATATTACTCATGGCAATATTGTATTGAAATCTATATTTTTCCTTCCACTGTAAATACTTTGGATAAGTTGCTCAAAAAGTTAATCAACTGATAATTAACCCCTTGTGCTTTTATCGAGTCGCTGATTAGGCAAACCAATCAAAGCCCTTAAAAATCCATGGATTATGGCAAAGGGTAAACATAAAATACCAACGATAAGCATTCCCAACTCATAAAACAAGGAGCTGTCTTTGTAGGGTTTTCCATGAAGTCGGGATAAAAATGCACTAAAGGGAATCCCATACATGTTTCCAGCTATCATCACTTGACATGCCGACAAGATAATACGCGCTTCTTTTTTCCCATATTCTGTAACAATAGCTTCGTAGGCATATTTCTTGGGAAATCCTTTTGAATCGGCAAAATGCTGGGCAAAAACAATTGCTTTTGCTTCTTCAGGTTTCATAAAATCAGCTCCCCCGCTCAAAAAACTGGTGATCTCTTCGTTACTCATCCCTTGTTTCAATGCCATTTGTGTATGTTGATACGAACAGGCGGCACATCCATTCACCTCGGTTACAGCCAGTTGTAATCGCTCCACAAAATGCATGTCAACCAATTTACTTTTACTATTTCCAATCAGTTTTGATGCTGCCCGTGGAGCAAAAACAAAAGAGCGATAGAGCTCCCATAAACTAAACCTACGTTTAAATTCATCTCTTTGGATTACGGATTCCGATAGACTTACTTTCTTTTCCATATAAATGTGTTTTTAGTTTTAATTATTTGATTTTTAATCCATTACATTGCAATTTGGACAGAGTTTTTTAAGAATTACTAAACCGTTCTGCAATGTTTCCGATTCATTTTGTGTTAATATGGTTAAACGATTATCGAACTGAATATCAATTGATTTGCTGATTTTGTCGATTGTTTTTTCGCCTTCACGGGTGAGCGAAATATAAATTTTCCGTCGGTCATGAATGTCATTGGTGCGATTTACGTACCCCATTTGAATCAATTTATCGATTAATGAGGTCATTTGAGGTTTTGTAATGCCCAATTTATGGACGAATTCAGTAACATATAGCTGTTTGTTTCCCTCCAGCTGTTTTAACACTGTGTAGTGTTGATGTGAAAAATTAATTTCTAAGTCCTTTAAGATTGATTTAATAAATTCATTTTTCATATTCCTACACAACGTAGTTGGAATATCCATTAGAAGCTTTTTGAGATTCGAGTTATTCATATATTGTACATTTTTACTAAAAATAATTCATAAACCAAATAGTTTACTTAGTGTACCAAATATACGTTAAATATTTGAAAGAACGTTATTTTAGGGAATAATGTAGAACATTATTGTTCGGAGATTTTCTAATAATGAATACTAGATTCTACACTGCGTTACGTTCCCCGAAAGCATCGGGATGCGGCGGAATAATACCATGTTAGACATAAGGAGAGGGAAGATTTTATTCAAAATCCGTAATGTTTAATGATACAGAGGATTGCGGGCTAAATCCCTAATTTACAGCAACATACGCAATCGTGTCGCTGATGAGGTTAGTAAAGAATCTTAAAGGATTTTCTGGACACGAGTGATTATAAAATTGAGCAGATTGGCATTTGTAGAATTCGACCTAAATAAAATCGGACAATTGTGTTTTTATAAAAGCCATTCCAACGCTTTTGTTTCAGTGGCAAAAACTTTGTTCAAAAATCCGATTTCTTTATTTACTTCATTTTCGAAAAGCAAGGAGCCGGCAACAGAATAGGGCTCATCGACAATTAATGCCTGTTTTTTGCCCCTAACTATAGATTTAATAGCGCGCATAAATTCCATTAACTTCGGTAAAAAGTCAAGGGACATTTGAAATTCACCCCCTGTGTAGTCGGACAAAAGATTGTACTTTAATTCGGTAAATTCCTTCATTACCAATAATTTATTCCACGCTTCCCCTATATCCTCGGCATTTATAATTCCAGAATGTGTATATCGTATGATTTTGAAATTGTGGTCAATGTGGATTGAGTATTTCATTGTGCTTCTTTCTAGTTCATCTCAAATTTACTCTTTTTCGCAGAATTTCCATCTAATTTTGTTGTCAACAATAAAAAATAAGGTTTTATTTTGATGTGAAAAATGATGAAATAAGATCTCTTAAAAGAAAAATAACCAAGTGCAGACTTCATTCTTGTTCCGTTTCACAAAAGATGAAACATGAACCAATCCGCGAATTTACAGTCATCTCGATTACTGGCTCAAAGACATTGTTGCTGGGCACTATTCTTTAAACAAATTCAAATATCGCTCTTCATATTCAGGATACACTCCTATTTTAAAATTAGTCTCAAAAAAGTTTTTCAAATCCGATAGCTTATCTGTTTGATTGTTTGCCTTATACTTTTTCGCAAGTTCTATCATTGAATTTGCATAGGCATACAAAATAATGCCTGATATTCTCGGTTGATTTGTTTCCAAGATTGACTTGTAATCGCTAAAATTATTATTCTCAATAAAGACTTCCAAAGTCTCTATGTCTGATTCATACTCAGTTTTTGAGGTTCTAAATGGCAATAATTGGAAAACGAGTCCTTTGTAAGAACCAAAACGATCTAATCCATTAAGATATTTATTATCCATGCCTAAAGTCCAGTATATCGGGCGTTCCCACTTGTTTGATTCCACAATTTCCAGTAAAAAAGCACTTTCACAACTTAAATAATCTCTTAATCCTTTTAAATCGGGTGAAACCGTCCATGACATATAATTAGAATCAAGTTTATATTCAGCAATTAAAGTCTTGGAAATGGGAATGTCAATGGTAGTTTCTTTCCATTTATATGGTCGCATATTTAATATCTCATAATTTGATATGCCAAGTTTAACAGGTTGAATTAATTCACTGTTTTTAATTTCCTGAACAAAAAATGGCCTATTAAGTAGGGCAAGTGGAATTACTGAAATATCGGTTCTGTAATTATCACAGAATTGCAAATACCAACAAATGTTTAATTGAAAATCACCATGAGTAAAAAGAATTCCGTTTTTTTCAACTTGGTTCAACAATAGCTTACCGTATTCAATACTCCATTTGGGAAATCCACCTATATCAAAAGCTTTTTTGTAATGATATTTAAAATTCTCATACTCTTTTTGTTGTAAGGAATACATTGCATTTGCACCACATTCAGCAGTGTAAAAGTATTTTGCATCTCCATAATTTGGGTCAAGTTCCAATGCTTTATTAAAAAAGAAAAGTACCGTATCTGAATAACTTAGATCATACCCTTTTAGTGGTCTGCTATCATAGGCATTATAATGAATAAAGTAACCTAGGTAATAGTAAACCTCTTTGTCATTAAGATTTGCTTTGAGTGCTTTTTGCATATAACTTATAGCTAAAGGATAATTTTCTTTTTCAAAAGCCTCTATGCCAAGTTGCTTATAATCCGCTGTTTGTCCAAATAGTTTTGAAACTATTGATAGAATTAAAATGATAATACGTACTTTTCTCATGATGTCTTTTTTATGTAAAGTACCCGATTTGTTAGGATGCGGGATCAATTCATTGTAACAAATTTAACCTTGAAACTCAAAAATGGATGATTTTACTTTATTGGATTAGCCATTTTTGAAGCGTATCAAACTCCGCTCTTGCCAAAAGCATTGCCGTTTCATAAACTTTTGCTGTTTTATGGGGTTTATTCTCAAGTCGGCTTACCTCGAGCTTTCCTGCCGGTCGAATAACATAAGCCACACCCTCGTTTTCTAATTGTTCGAGTTGGCGAATGGATGCATTATATCGCTCAGCTCGATTGTATAACATTTCGTACACTTTGGGATATTTTCGGTAAAACCATTTGAAAACTGGAGCATATTTCAGAGGTTCTTTTTCATATCCCTTTGGCTGCGTCAAAATTACAACTGCCCTTTTGCTTCCGTTGTTCAACGCATATTCAAAAGGGATGGAATCGGTTAAACCTCCGTCCAATAAGCGTTTTCCGTTGTACGATACTATGGGCGCAATCAAAGGTAATGAACCACTCGCGGCCAAAATAGTTTTGAAATCCTTTTTATCGACATCGTTTAACAGAAAAAACTCCGCTTCACCGGTCAAACAATTGCTAGTTCCAACATAAAACATGCTTGCCGACTCTTTTAATGCGGTATAGTCGAAAGGGATGATTTTCTGAGGAATTGTTTCGTAAATAAACTCCCACGAAAACAACGAACCATCGCGCAACAAATTGTTTATGCTACAATAGCGTTTATGACCAATAAAATCGTTCACCGCAATATTACGTTCCCGTTGTTTCGAGATATAGGAAGCTCCGTACGACGCACCCGCCGAGACACCATAGACCGAACCAAAAGAGAGTTCGTTTTCCAGAAAAACCTCCAATATTCCGGCGGTAAACATCCCTCGAAAACCGCCTCCTTCCAAAACCAATGCTGTGTTATTCATTATTTAACTTCATTTTATTGCTGGTAAATCCTAAATTTAGGAAAAATATCGTTGATGAATATGTTTATGGCATCTCTTTCTTCTCAACAACTCTATTTTCGATGGTATCACCCGCTCGAAACTCTTGCAATTGATAATTGCAATATGAAAATTGAGTTTGCAACTGCTGAATAATATCGGGTGAGTGGTATTTAGGAATTAAGGTTGTGCGCAATTGAAAATCAATGTTGGATGCGTTTAGTATTTGTATCGAATCGTCTATTTTTCTGATTAAATCGGGTATATTCGCTCCAATAATTTGTTGATATTTACCCAAGTCGAGCACTGTTTTTACATCCATAGCAACAAAATCAACCAATTTTCTCGCCAACAGTTTTTTCAAAAACATTGGATTTGAACCGTTTGTATCTAATTTTATGAGATAACCCAGGTTTTTAATGGCTTCCAAAAATGATTCTAAATCCGCATGAATGGTGGGTTCTCCACCGGTAACAACAACGCCATCGAGCCACTCTCTTCGAGTTTTCAAATAATCAAACAGTTGATTTTCAGGAATGTCTGTTTCATTTACCAAAAGATGGGGCAATACCAATGAAGGATTATGACAATACCCACATCGGAAATTGCACCCTCTCGTGAAAACAACCGTCGTTACTTTACCTTCCCAGTCGATAAAACTTTGTTTTACGATTCCACCGATACGCATGGCTAATAGAATTAAAATTCGATGCCTTTACGTGCCTCAACACCCTGATTATAATAGTGTTTTATCTCTTTCATCTCGGTTACTAAATCGGCCATTTCAATTAATTCAGGAGCAGCATATCGACCGGTAATAATAATTTCGGTTTCCACTGGTTTTTGCTTTAAAAGATGAATCAGCTCTTCGACCGTAAAAAGGTTGTAATAGATCGCAATATTGGCTTCGTCGAGAACCACTAGATCATACTTGCCGGAGATTATAATTTCAGAAACGCGTTCAAACCCTTTTCGCGCCATATCGATATCGGCCTGTGTTGGGTCTTTTTGAATAAAGCATTCCAAGCCATATCGTTCGACCGTAATATTTGGCAGAAACTTTTCGATGGCGTTTAATTCTGAATAGATTTGACCTTTTACAAATTGGGCAAAAAACACATTTTTCCCTGCTCCCACGGCTCGAAGTGAAAGACCAAAAGCGGCCGTGGTTTTTCCTTTGCCATTGCCTGTATAGACATGAATATAACCGTTCATATAATTGATTTTAAATTAATTTATACACGAAGTTAACCGAAAACAGATTTTAAGTTCTCCTCGGCTACTACAATAGTTAACGAAATTTGATCAACATTATTGGTTCTTCGCTTAAACTAGTGGATTTTAAAAAAGTATTCATTATTGTACAGAGAATTCCAAATAATGATTACGAGATTCTTCACTCCACTACGTTACGTTCAGAATGACAGGTGCTTTCGAGAAAAAAAAGAGGAAGAGAAGGCGGCGAAGCCGCCTTCTCTTCCTCCCTCATCTGTCCGACAGGAATGTCATCCTGAGCGTAGCGAAGGATCTCTAAAACTTCATTTTAACTAAACGACATTGATTTAGAAATGTGAGAAATTTCAGCGTGATGGTAAATTTTGGAAGAGCCTAATTGACCAAATCCACTAGTTTTGGCGAAGAGCCACATTATTGAGATGAAACAATTTTCGATCTTTAAATTCCTGTCGTTTGCCATTGTTCCACTGATTTATGGGTCTCATATATCCAACAATGCGGCTATAAACTTCGCAATCTGCTTGGCATGTGGGACACTGATGGTGTTCGCGTTGTTTTCGGTAAAGCAGATCGGATTTAACCAGTTCAAAGGACTCTTGTTCAAAAAGAACCCGTTCCACAATATCCTAAATCGGTTCGACATTTGGATACGCCATAAGTTACAAATCGTTCAGATTATCAAGCACTTGCTGACTTAAAATCTTGACACGATTCCGATTTGGGTTTCCAACGGCACGCATGGCTTTAAAGATTCCCTTTAAATCATGTAAGAAACGAATTCAAATACAAAGGTATTCCATATTTGCAACTTAAAACAGAGAGCACGAGAGAAATTACAAACAAATTATCATACCTATTTGGTTTGTTTCTGCTAGAAAAACGAATTTTTAAACTATTTAAACTTGTGAAAATAAGAAAATAAAGCAATATTTGTCTTTGTATCAATTTCACGTTAAAAACAACAAACTATGAAAAAACAGTTTCTACTTTTCAGTATTATTCTTTTTGCCTCTTTTTCGTTTGGGCAAATATGGACAAAAACATCCACTTTTACAAACCCTGTAAATGCACACACAGTAACCGTTCTAGGAAATGGCGATGTTTTACAGGTTGGAGGCGATCACGGATTTAACGCCTATTCAAACGACGTTAATATTTACAATATTGAAAGCGACACCTGGACTGCCGTAGCTCCTTATCCAACAAATATACAGTACCACACAGCGTTTGCAACTTCGGCAACTACGGTTATTGTATTTGGAGGGGGCATAGACGGTACAAGTACAGATTTAACGTATGAATACAATTCTGAAACAGACGTTTGGAGTGCTAAAGCCTCTTTGCCTGAGCCATTAGAGGCAATATCAGCCACTAAATTACAAGACGGACGCATATTTATAACCGGAGGATGGGCATTACCTGCGTATTCTTGTAACGACAACGCATACATTTATGATGCTGCTGCCGACACTTGGACTACGGTTGCCTCCATGCCCGAAGAACTAACAAATACAGCCTGTGTTTTGCTTGGGAATGGTGACGTTGTTGTGGCCGGAGGAGTTAACTCTTCTTTTACAACATCGTCTGGCTCCTATGTTTATAACATAGAAAACAATACTTGGACAACCGCCGGAAGCCTACCTTATGCATTATCGGGAATTAATGCCACAGGCATATCAAATGGAAAAGTAGCCCTTGTTGGAGGATTCGATTTTGGAGCATTTACCTACTACGATAAAGTATTAATTTTCGATACAACAACCCTAGTTTGGACTGAATTATTAACACTTAGCACTTCAATTAGTAATTGCTTTACTGTTGGATTCGACAACAATACCATGCTAATTGCCGGCGGAAATAACGATGCAAAACAAATCAATGCCACCGCTGGCAATATTACAATTTCTATGTTAAAAGGTATTACTAATAATGACACTAGAGAATCTTTGAATGTATCATATATTATTGATTTTGAAACAGGTACCGCTGATACTGAAGATGCTTTACCAGAAACTCGCCAAGCTCCGGCAGGTGCAGTTCTGAACGACGGTCGCGTTATTATTACCGGTGGAGCTGGCGAATTTATGGCCGATGATTCATACAACGATGGCGTGGTTTATGAAAAATCATTGGCACCCCAAGAACTTGTTGTACTATTTACAATAGTTGATGTGGAAGCTAATGCGATTGAAAATGCAACTGTATTGTTTAACGAATTGAATTTAACAACTAATTCGTTGGGACAAGTTAGTACATCGGTCTCCTTTGAAGGTGGCACATTTGGTTACACAGTACAAAAAGAAGGGTTTGACACGGTAGTAGTTACAAGCACGGATGATGAGGCGATTGTTGTTGATGGCGGAAATGTTGAAAAAACAGTGGTCTTAACGTCAACCGTTGGTATTAGCACTAACCCTGAATCATTTGAATTAACAATATATCCCACAATCACCTCTGGAAACATAACAATTGTAGGTTCACCAAATAAAGTATTAACATTAAAAATTATTAACCAGCTAGGGCAAATAGTTGAAATAATTAGCAATGTGGAAGGAACCAGAAATATAAATCTGAATTTAAAACAAGGTATTTATATAATTGTTTCAGAGGATAATATGAAAAATCATAATGTCCAGAAATTAATAATCCAATAATAATGTTTCACATATAAAAAGAGCTGCTCATTTCTTATTATGAGTAGCTTTTTTTTGTGCCCATATAAGGGAACGAACAACGATGCAAGAATAAGGATGAAAATCCAATTGTGTAAGTATATCAAAAACACTGAACGGATTTATAAGCTCTGAATAAATTATGTCCCCATGGGGCATTTTTCATTTCAAGAGGTTCTATTTTATTTCCATTATTGAATTACCGACAAGATTTCCTAATAGATACAAAACACGGAGAGAAAAACAACTATATAGAATTACAAAAGCGCAATATTGTTGTACCCAAGAACAATGATTTCCATCTTGACAAACCCTGCCAGAAGTAAATTTAAGTTTTATTTAACATAAAAAAACTTTTAGGACGATTAAAGTTTTCTACCTTTGCCAATGAATTATTTGTGATTATACTAAAATGGAAACACGAGAAAAAATACTAGTCGGAGCCGGAACCCTTTTTATTAAAGAGGGGTTTAAGGTAATTACCATGGACTCGATTGCACAAGCGCTTGGCATTTCAAAGCGAACCATTTATGAAAACTTTAGAGACAAACAGGATTTAATCAGCAACTTTTTATTAAAAAACTCCATTAACCATAAAAACGAACTGCTTGAGATTGTAAACAAATCAGAGAATGTAATTGAGGCGTTGATCCAATTTGGTTATCACAACAAAGAGACTTTCTCGAAATACAATCCGCTTTATTTTGAAGATCTGAAAAAATATTATGCCGAATTATTTGATAGTATCATTGGAGGTGAACAGGTGGGTAACAATCAAATAACGTATCTAATTTTAAAAAAAGGAGTTAATGAAGGCACTTTTTCAAAAAGTATTGATATCGATGTTGCCAACCGGTTTATACACAAAACCATGGACTATTTCTTTAAGTTAGATCAGGATCATGGCATTCCACATCCCGTAATATGGCAGACTATATTTGTACCTTACATTAAGGGAATTTGCACAAAAAAAGGACTTGAAATATTAAATGCCGTTATACAAAAAGATAAAAACTTACTTAACTGCTAAAGTTTTAAACCAAAACAGCATTCGATCGTTATTCTACAAAAATAAATAGAAACTATTAACAAACTATTATATGAAACATTTAATAATTCTTTTATCACTAGGGTTCCTTATTGGCACACCGTCATTTGCACAGGAATCCTATACCATAACGTTAAAAGAGGCACAAGAACATGCATTAGAACACAATCGGAATCTAAAAAACGCATCGCTTGAAATACAAAAAGCAGAAGCAAGCCAATGGAAAACGATTGCCACAATGCTTCCACAGGCGAGTGTAAATCTCGACTATTCAAACTTTATGGGATACGAAATGAATTTTGGTGCCATGGCAATCCCAATGCACCCATCGGGAAATTTAACGGCACAAGTGGGTCTAGGTCTCAGCGGAGCGCAGTTTGTGGGTTTGGAAATTAGTAAAATTGTAACAGGCATGGCCGAGATCAGTTTGAAGAAAACCGAACAACAGATTGTCAACAATGTTAAATCGATCTACTTCTCGATTCTGGTGATGAAACAAACCACCACCCTACTGGAGGAGAATCTGGCAAATATGCAAAAACTGCTTGTGTTTACAGAGAACTCCGTAAAAGTTGGGGTAGCCGATCAGACAAATGCCGACCAATTAATGGTGCAAATATCGACTATGGAAACCAGTATCAATGCTGTAAAACGCTCATTGGAAATGCTTTACAACTCACTCCGATTACAAATGGGTGTTGAAGTAGAAGCGGAAATTACACTTACGCAAACCATCGACGATTTACTCAATGTCGAAAAGGCACTTCAGTACATTGGAACAGACTTCAACATAGACAACAATTACGACTACAAGCTTTTAAAGGAGTCGGGTAATTTATCGAAAAAGCAAATTACGCTAAACCAATGGAGCTATGGACCTACCATTAGTGGATTTTATCAATATACAAACAAAACATATTTTGGTAAAGAAGAAGGATTTAACATGACCCCGCCAAACCTAATAGGAGCAAAAATTACAATCCCAATATTTACAAGTGGCGTAAGCTATTCAAAGGTACGTGAGGCAAAAATAAGTTACGAAATCCAACAAAACACCCTTGCCGACACGGAAGATGCGCTAAAAATACAGCATCGTCAATTGCGCTACGACTTAACCTCAGCCTTTGAAAGTTACGAAACACAGAAGAAAAACATTGAGGTAAACCAACGCATACTTAAGAACATTTCTAATAAATATGAGCAAGGCATGGCTTCGAGTCTTGACGTTACTACAACAGGTACAAATTTGATTACCGCCCAGAACAGCTATGTTCAAGCATTAATGGAACTTGTTACCGCCCAAATAGCCTTAGAGAAATTACTAAATATAGATAATCAATAATATATACGTTAAATACAGCAAAAGATGAATAAACTATTTAAAGCTTTTATTGTTGGAAGCATGGCTATCGCCGTTATAAGCTGCGGAAAGAAAACCGAACAACAGGCTGAAATTGAAAAAGTTGAAAAGGTACAAGTTACCAAACTTAGCAAAACAGTTATTGCCCGTCATATTGAGCTTTCAACCTCATTGCAAGGGTACGAAACCATGAACATTGCCCCTGCTGTAACAGGCAGAATTGAGCATATTTACCACGATGTTGGATCGCATATAAAAGCAGGCGACATGTTGGTACGAATGGATCAAACCCAACTTAATAACACTAAGTTAACCTTTGCCAACCTTGGGGTTGAATACGAACGCGTAAAAACATTGTACGAATCGGGATCCATACCAAAACAGACCTACGACCAAACAAAATTGGCCTACGAACAAACCAAACAAAGTTTAGATTTTTTAACTGAAAACACCTTTTACAAAGCACGCATATCTGGAGTAATTGCGGCTAAAAACTATGAGGATGGCGAACTTTATGCGGGAACACCAATTTTGATTCTTACACAAATCCATGTACTAAAAGCGATTATAAGCATTCCCGAGTCGTTCTTCCCTTTGGTTAAAAAAGGTATGAATCTACAACTATACTCCGACATTTACCCAGACCACGCATTTGGTGCCATTATTGAAACCGTTTATCCAACAATTGATGCTGCGACGCATACTTTTCAGGTTAAGTTAAAAGTTGCAAATGATAAGGGACTCCTCAGACCGGGTATGTTTGTACGCACCACTCTTGAATTGGGTGAAATTGAAGCGTTTATTGCTCCATATCAAGCAGTCCTCAAATTAATAGGTTCAAACAACCGATACGTTTTTCTGAATGACAATGGTGTAGCCAAACGCGTCGAAGTCACAATGGGTCAACGTTTCGACGATTTGATTGAATTAAAAGCCAACGGCATTAAAGAGGGCGACGAAATTGTAACTGTTGGACAAGGAAAACTTGTTGATGGTGTCAAACTCGAAATTATTAAGTAATCCAAAATGCAATAGAAATATCAATTATTTCCAATTGCCTTCCCATAAGAAATAGTTTAAATATCTGAAAATGAGCATTTACAAAACAGCGATAGACAAACCCGTTACTACCCTCCTAGTTTTTATGGCCGTAGTAATAATAGGTCTGTTCTCATTATTGAAACTGCCTATTGACCTATTCCCCGAAATAGAACCCCCATTTATATCGGTTATGACAGCCTATCCCGGCGCAAGTGCAAACGAGATAGAGACAAATATTACCCGTTTACTCGAAAACAGGTTAAATGCCGTTGACGGTTTAAAAGAGCTAAACTCGTCGTCGAAGGACAATATGTCTATGGTTTTCCTAGAACTTGAGTGGGGAACCAATCTTGATGAGGTTATAAACGACGTGCGCTCCTATCTGGATATGGTTAAGGATCAATTACCTAAGGGGGCATCAAATCCTTTTATCTTTAAATTTAGCTCCAGCGCAATGCCCATCATTCAATTTTCCGTTACAGCAAAGGAGAGCTATGCCGGACTCGATAAAATACTGAACGAGTCGGTTATTCCGCAGTTGAACCGAGTTGATGGAATTGGTAATATATCCATTTCCGGTGCTCCTGAACGCTATATTTATATTGATTTGAATCAGGAAAAACTGGATGCGTACAACTTACCGCTTGAAGTGGTTGGAGCTGCCGTTAGTAATAACAATTTAAACCTTTCGTCGGGTACGGTGAAAATGAAAAATGAGCAATATCAATTGCAGGTTAGAACGGAATATATTGAAAGTTCGGAGATTGAAAGTTTGGTTGTAACCACTACTCCCGACGGCAAAACAGTGTATATACGCGATATTGCGCAGGTAAGAGATACGATAAAGGATTTAACGCTTGATGAGAAAATTAACGGACAAGATGGTGTACGAATTATAATCTCTAAACAATCCGGAGCCAATACAGTACAAATATGTGAGGATGTAAGAAAAGAGATGGGAAAAGTTGCAAAAATGCTCCCCTCCGACCTTAAAATTGATGTTGTTTACGACTCATCCCTAGATATTAAAAACTCTATCAATAGTCTTCAGCAATCGATATTGTACGCACTTATTTTTGTAGTTTTAGTTGTACTATTCTTCTTAGGAAAATGGCGTGCTACACTCATTATCGCCATAACAATTCCTATTGCTCTGGTTGTTTCGTTTGTTTATTTAGCCTTTGTGGGAAGTTCGCTGAACATTATATCGCTCAGTTCACTCACCGTTGCCATTGGTATGGTGGTGGACGATGCCATTGTGGTACTTGAAAATATTACACGGCACATTGAACGAGGCTCAAGCCCACGCGAAGCGGCAAAATATGCCACCAACGAGGTATGGGTTTCGGTAATAGCCACAACCTTAGTTATTGTAGCCGTATTTATTCCGCTTACCATGCTTACCGGAATGGCAGGAATCATGTTCAAGGAACTTGGTTGGATTGTTACCATTGTGGTAGTTACATCAACCATTGTTGCCATATCGTTAACCCCAATGTTAGCATCAAAACTATTAAAGTCTAAAAAAGTTAAAATTGATGAAAACGGAAAAATAATCCATACTGAAACGAAGGCAACTTTTTACGAGAAAACCGCCATCCGACTTATGGACAAGTTTGATGATTGGTATGCCAAAGCCCTACGATATTGCTTGAGGCACAAAACGGTTACAATCATAACAGCAGTTCTCCTGTTTCTTGCATCGCTTTTACCCATAGGACTAGGTATGATTGGAACCGACTTTATGCAGGAAACCGACGGCGGTCGTTTGAGCGTTACAATTGAATTAAACCGAGGTACACGCATTGAGGAGACCCTGAAAACTGCCCGTGAACTTGAAAAACGATTTATGGTACTGGTACCAGAAATTCAAGTTTTGTCAACCACAGCAGGGTCAACCGACGAGGCCGGCGTATCAGCCCTTTTTACTTCAACAACAAACAATACTATCAGCATGAACGTAATTTGCTCTAAAAAGGCAAACCGCGAACGTTCCATATTTGAGATTGCCGAGGTATTACGAGCAGAAATGAGTCAATATCCCGAAATAATAGACTACCAAGCGAAAGTTTCCGGTATGGGTATGGGAGCAAGCTCAACCGTTAATGTGGAAGTGTATGGTTACGACTTTGATATGACCAACATTCTAGCTGAAAACATGAAGCAAACCATCAAAGATAACGTAACGAGTGCGCGTGACATAACCATTAGTCGAGAGAAAGAGCGTGCCGAACTCAAAATTGTTATTGACAAAGAGAAAATAGCAATACACGGACTTAACACGGCAACGGTTGCCATGTACGTTCGAAACAGAGTATCCGGTATGCCAACGGGATATTTGAAAGAAGATGGCGACGAATATGATATTGTTGTTCGAATGGAAGAAAACAACCGCAACTCCATTACAGCCATTGAGGATTTATCCATTCCAACCCCCAGAGGAGGCAAGATAAAACTGCGCGAAATTGCTTCCGTTGAAGAGTACTGGTCGCTTCCAAACATTGCGCGTAAAAGCCGACAGCGTGTAGTATCCGTGCAGGTAAGTCCTTACAAAACATCGCTTGGCGAGTTGGCAGCAGAGATTGAAAAGGCAATTCAGACGGTTGATATTCCACAAGGAGCAACCATAAGATTGGCAGGAAACTACGAAGACCAACAGGAAACTTTTGCAGATATGGGACTGTTAATGCTCCTTATTGTAATGTTAGTTTATATTGTAATGGCATCACAATTCGAATCATTTACAAAACCATTTATCATTATGATGTCGGTACCCTTTGCCATTACGGGTGTAATTTTCGCACTCCTTTTCACTGGAACATCCTTGGATATGATTGGTGCCTTAGGTGCCATTATGCTCGTGGGAATTGTAGTGAAAAACGGAATTGTGTTGGTTGACTACATTAATTTGATGCGCGACCGAGGCTACCCGCTGTATGAAGCCATTGCGCTAGCAGGCGCATCACGTTTGCGTCCAGTTTTAATGACTGCCTTTACCACAATTCTGGGAATGTTGCCAATGGCACTTAGTCAGGGCGAAGGCTCCGAAATGTGGCGTCCAATGGGAATAGTTGTAATTGGAGGGCTATTAGTTTCAACTATAATCACCCTGATTGTTGTTCCTGTGCTTTATGGAATTATGTCGCGTCATGGAGAACGAAATAAAGAAGAAAAAGCACGTAAAGAGTTTGTTTTTATGCAAATTGCAGACAATAACAATAACACCTTGATATAGAAACAACCCCAATGTTTTCGAGTTCAATTCACTTGAAACATCGGGGTAAATTTAAGGCTGTTGAACAGCTATATTTTGAACATTTAAAAACACTTCCCGATGTTTCGAGAAGCGTTTCAAAAAAATATAAACACATGAAAGCAGTATTTATAGTATTTAACCAATCCAACACCGAGCGCGTTGAGTATATGCTTGAACAATTGGCTATTCGCGGATTTACATTCTTTGAACAAGTACAAGGACAAGGAACGAAAACAGGCGAACCGCGCCGCGGAACGCACACTTGGCCAGAGATGAACTCCGCTATCATTTCTGTTGTTGAAGACGACAAGGTGGATATTATCCTAAAAACGGTACGTAAACTTGATCAACGTAACAAGGAGATCGGCGTTAGAGCCTTTGTATGGAATATTGAACAATCGGTATAAAAGTAACATGATACCCTATCCCAAATCTATGGGATAGGACAAACACGCCCCACCCACCGAAACCGCCAAGTATGCTCTCGCACTTGGCGGTTTCTTTTATTGGTGAAACAGAGGAAACGAGGTATCGAGCTGTATAATTTTTGTTGTTCAACCCTAATTCAAAATTTGAGGCTTATTCCTAATGTTTTTCCACTATTGTCTGGCGAATCTCATGCAATGAATACTGAATTCTTCGCTCCACAACGTTCCGTTCCCCGAAGAATTGGGAACAAGATGTTAGGGAAAAGAATAGGAGGAAGTTTTTCAAAATCCGCAATGTGTAATGAAAATGAAGAATGTTTGACTACCATCTGGCTCATCTCTTTGAATCGTAATTAGTCTTTGCAAGAAAACGCCAATTACTGCGTTATTCTCGTTTTTGAAACAGTCATCCCGATGTAGCTTTTGTAAGTTTTTTTAAAAAAAAACAACAAAAAGCACAAATCGGGACTCCTTATTTTCAAAAGCTTCGGAAGCACCCGATAAGAATACGGGACAGGCTTTATCTTTGCCGATTTCTTAACAAAGACAGAAAAACAGGGTGTTTTCTTGCTGACACTAATTATAATACCACACGTTAGGAATCGCGCTCTAGCGGCGGCAGCGATAGCACAACGTTATCCAAATGAAAGGTCAAAAAAATGGCGGTACGAAAATCGTACCGCCATCCAACTCAACTTCAAAAAACTACTCTTTAATTACTAATCACAAGTTTAAAAACCTGCCCTTTTATTCGTAATACATATACGCCATCCTGGATTCCGTTCAGACTCAACGACTCTTCGGGCTGTACCATTTGGGCAATGACCCTATTTCCTGTTAAGCTTAAGAAAAAAGTTTGCCCGCTGTTCCTTTCGAAAAGCAAAGAATGAGCTGTCGCAAAAAAAGTGAAACATAAACGTCAATTTTTATTGATTTCAGCAGTTAAACTATTGAGGGTTGGGTTTACCTGTTTAATGTTGTGCATCATCGACTCAACGGAGAGGCTCTCCAAAAGAAACTTATGCGCCAATGCATCGAATGGGTTGCCAAAACTGCGGTAGTAAAC
>JAQVXQ010000058.1 GCA_028709085.1 Salinivirgaceae bacterium
ATGGTGCGTGGCTTAAAGATAAAAAACTTGGATATTTGGCGATTGATTCAGCTACGATTATAAACGATACTATCGTCAATATTCCCCATACAGACAATGTATTAGTGGCTGATCAAATGACCAATACAACAGGTGTTTTTGCTCAATACGAAATTAACTGGAGCCGACTAAAAGTTTCCGCCGGCGCACGTTTCGATAATTATAAAATCGAAGACCAAGGAGCATCTGGAGCCTCTAATTCAGGAAATGTATTGAGTCCTCGACTCACATTTAAGTACGATCTAATGGAATATTTGCAAACACGGGTAAGTTATTCACAAGGATACCGCGCTCCACAAATTTTTGACGAAGATTTACATATAGAGACATCTGGTTCTAGACGAGTGATTCATGTCAATAGTTCGGATTTAAAACAAGAAACAAGTCATAGTTTCATGGCATCGTTCGATTTTAACAACCAATTGGGCGACGTGTATGTAGGTCTATTGGTGGAAGGGTTTCACACACAACTGAATGATCCTTTTGTGAATAATTTCAGTGCTCCAGATGCCAATGGAGTAGTTACTTATACCCGTATTAATGCCAACGATGGGGCAAAAGTGCAAGGAGTAAACATTGAATTGAACGTTGTACCAACTAGTACGTTTTCA
Source organism: Salinivirgaceae bacterium (assembly GCA_028709085.1). Classification (GTDB taxonomy): domain Bacteria; phylum Bacteroidota; class Bacteroidia; order Bacteroidales; family Salinivirgaceae; genus JAAYQU01. The sequence continues at coordinate 651 of JAQVXQ010000058.1, forward strand.
TTAAAAGCAGGGTTTACCGTACAAAACAGTAAATATGAGCAAGAGCAGGAGTTTAACGAAAAAAGATTCCTAAGAACTCCTAAGGATTATGGATATCTAACGTTAGATTGGCAACCTACTAAGAAATGGGGATTCTCAACAACAGGTAATTACACCGGAAAAATGCTTGTTCCTTATTTTGGACTCTCAATTCCCAATCCTGAAGATGGTGAATTGAGAGAATCGGATCGCTTTTTAGATTTAGGACTAAAAGCCCGATATAACATTAAATTGAACGGAGCAACATTACAATTGTTTGCCGGAATTAAAAATATGTTTAATGCGTATCAAATCGATTTTGATCGCGGAGTTGATCGTGATCCGGGTTACATATATGGTCCAACGAATCCAAGGACTGTTTATTTTGGATTGAAAATCGGAAATTTCTTACAATAGAAAACAAAAAATCCCTGCAGAAATTCGTTTTGCAGGGATTTTTTCTCTTAAGAAAATTCATTATCATAATTGGTGGAAATTTTAATATCCTTTATCTTTGAACATCAATTGCCGAAAAGACAATGAATATTTAAAATCATACATTCAATACACTAAACCCTATTTTATGAGACATCTATTTTTTATTGTATTTGCTTTTTCCATGGTTTGCTATTCATGTAGTAGCAATGCACCACACGCCTCCAATGCAGATGAAACAGCAATCAAAGTAGGCGTGTTCGATGGTCACGGAGGAGCTCAAACCTGTGTTTGGGAAGCCGTGGAGTCCATTAAAATTGACAAAGGAATGGTTGTGAAACGTATTACCACTTCCGATATAGCTAACGGATGTTTGGATTCTCTGGATGCCATAATTATTCCCGGTGGCGGTGGAAGTCGTCAGTACTTGAACCTCGGCCACGGGAATCAGCAACGTATTCGTAGTTTTGTTGCCCAAGGAGGCGGTGCTGTGGGTATTTGTGCCGGCGCATATCTTTTTTCGAATACGCCCAATTATGCATGTCTTGCCATGAATGGTGCTCAGGCCATTGATATTGAACATGATAACCGCGGACATGGTCTTGCTAAATTCACGCTCACAGACGAAGGAAAGAATCTATTTCCAGAGTTAGCCTCCTTGGATACCAATTTTGTTGTGTATTACGAAGGACCTGTTTTTATTGATGCTCCCGACTCTTTAACCTACACCTCTTTTGCAACTATGGAGAGCGATGTTCATGAAGAGGGCAATGCTCCTTCGAATATGACCAATGCAAAACCGTTCTTTATTGGAAATAGGTATGGAAAAGGTCGCATATTTAGTTCCATTGCACATCCGGAGGCTACTCCCGGCATGCGTTGGCTTATTCCGCGAATGGTGCGGTGGACACTTAATAAGGAGCTTGTTGGATATAACCAGAATGCTGTCCGACCAACGATTTTGGGGAAAGAGATTCTTTTTAGCAAGGAGATGCTTAAACGCGAATCGAAATGTTATTCCACATTCCTCTATGGCTCGCCGGAGGAGAAGGTAGAAGCCCTCAATTGGCTTGAAACTAACGTGTCGTGGGATGCCAAACGTTGGGTACAAGGCTTATTGTACGACTCGTCGGCAGTGGTTCGGGCAAGGGTGGCGGAATATATTTCCAACTCAGAATTTACACACTACTTGCCCGATTTACGTGCAGCACTGAAACAAGAAATCAACGAAAATACAAAGATAAAATTGAAATCGTCGATACAGATTTTAGAGGGTATTTAAGTTAAAAGAACAGCCTCAATTTTCTAAGTTACACGAAAAATGTTAAATTGCAAGCTGTAATCACTATTTGGGAGAGTTTAAGCGCTTTTACAAATAAATCGTACGCTTGTTTTCTTATATTGTTTTTCGATTTGCTTATATAAAATATAGGCAGTATTTGGATTTAGGTGTTTTAAATAAACTTGTCAACGATTTTTATATGAAAAGATATGTAGTATCAACAATATACATATTGATATTAGGTGTTGTTGCCACTTTATACTATACGTTTGTTTTTAAAGACCTTGAACGGGTTATTCAATCACAAATTGAGCATCAGTTTGAAAGCGATATGCAGATGAAATCCTTGCTCATTGATAATGCCCTTTCAAAACACATTCAGGGAACAAAAAGCATTAGCAGTCGCACAATGATTAAGGATAAAATTATTGAATTTAAAAAGGGCGACATTTCTTTCCACGACTTGAAAACATTTACTACCAGCAAATATACCGACGGAGTAAATGCGCTTGAAGATGTGATCATGGCGCAACGTTATGTAAATTATCAAATTGTGGTTCAAGTGGGCGACTGTGAAATGACGGATATTAAGTTCATTTTAAAAGACGCTCCGAAACAACAAATAAAAGCCGGATTCTTGTTTAAAGATCGCATTTCAATCGTTTATGTTGTTTCCCCAATTGTTGATGGCACAGAGATCTTAGGTTACGATCTTATTTGCTATGACAGTAAATCAATTGAAAAACAAAATGAAACGTTCCCCATTGAATTCAGTCTACAGGATACAAATGAGATTGACTGTAATGTTGAAGTTCGGTACACTTCCGATAAAGTGACGTGTATCGTAAAATCGGAACAAATAGATGCCTTTTTTAATTTTGCTGTTTCTAAGGAGCTGTTATTTAGTGAATTAGATATCTTTTATACTACTCAGTTATTTGTTTTCATATTAATTTTAATCTGCATTGTTCTTATTACCTATATCATCCATCGAAGAGCAATGTTAATTTCGATACAGAAAAGTGAGTACATGGAAATGCTGGTAGCTGAAAAAACAAGGGAGCTGAACATTGTTAACGATGAGTTACATAATGTGAATTTGATTATTAATGACGAACGGAAACAGTTTTTATCCGTTTTAGATACTATTCCGGGTTTAATATATGTGTCTGACTTTGATACCCATAGAATTCTTTTTACCAATGAGAAAATGAAAGAGGTGATTGGTAGAGATGTAACCGGTGAAGTTTGCTGCGAAGCAATACAAAACAAATCCGATGTTTGTGACTTTTGTACGAATAATAAGATTAAAGACACCTTTAGTCCTTATTTTTGGGAGCGTTATAACCCAGCTGTCGATAAGTATTTTTCTATCATGAGCCGAAAGATCAAATGGACTGATAATAAAGAAGTTCGCTTTGAAATAGCGGTGGATATAAGTGAACAAAAGAAGTCGGAGCAAATAATAAGGGAGAGCGAAGAGAAGTTCAGACTTATTACTGAAAATGCTTCCGATGTAATATGGATTTTCAATGTTTCAAAGCAAAAACTAACATATATAAGCCCTGCGTTGTACCAAATACATGGTTATACGTCTGAAGAGGGGCTTAAACTTGAAATCGATCAGCTGGTATCTTCTGAATTTGCCCAAAAAGCAAAAGAGCGTGTCGCCGAAATTATAAATCAGTTGAAGAAAAATCCGGAAGAGATAATGCGAAAATCTTATAACTTCGAGGTCTTAGGACGTAGAAAAGATAAATCGCAATTCTGGATTGAAATAAAAACAAGTTTCAATTACAATAAAAACAAAGAAATTGAACTTTTAGGAATTAGTCGAGATATTGATAAACGGATAATTCTGAAACAAAAATTACAAACCATAATCGACAATTCGCCCATTGCCATCGTTACTTCGCATGGCGTAAAGCAGGTTATTGAATACATAAATCCGGTTTTTACCAACCTTTTTGGATATACGATAAAAGATATGCCTACAATTGCACATTGGTGGTCGTTGGCATATAAAGATATAGCGTATAAAGATCAAATTGAAAAGGAATGGAATCAAAGAGTTAAGAAAGCCATTGAAACCAAGTCTGATATTGAGCCTATTGAAACCATTGTAAATTGCAAAGATGGCTCCAATAAACAGATCAAGTGGGGATATGTATCAACAGGAATACTAAATTGGGCGTTTGGCATAGACCTTACAGAACAGCGAATTGCAGAGATAGAATTAAATATGGCTAAGCTTAAAGCCGAAGAGGATGCGCATAAGTTGAAAGAGTTAAACGCAACTAAAGATCGCTTTATCTCCATTCTTGGGCATGATTTAAAAAGCCCGTTCAACTCATTATTAGGCTTTTCCGAGATATTAATGCGGAGTGTCGAAACCCTCGATAAAGACAAAATAAAAAAATATGTTGGCTTTATTAACAATGCGGCAGAACAAACATTTAATCTGCTAAATAATATACTGGAATGGTCTATAAATCAACAGAATAAAAACGCATTTCATCCTACATTGGAAAATTTATATCATTTAGTCTATGAGACATATACCCTTTTAAACCCTTTGGCAATCGCTAAAGAAATTGATATTCAAATTAATGTTTCAAAACAAATTGATGTAATGGTTGACAGTGAAATGATCAAAACCGTTATTCGTAATTTATTGAACAATGCTATAAAATTCACACCTCCAAACGGGTCTATTCAAATTTCAGTTACAACCGATAATGAAACAGTGGATATTCAAATTTCCGATACAGGTGTAGGAATGGATCAAAAAATAATCGATTCATTGTTTAAAATCGACGAATTTGTATCACAAAAAGGTACAAGTGGCGAATTGGGAACCGGATTTGGTTTGCTATTGATCAAAGATTTTGTTGACAAACACCAAGGTTCAATAATCGTTAAAAGCGAAGTGGGGAAAGGGAGTGTTTTTATAGTAAAGTTGCCATTAAGTATTGATAATTAGTGGAGTATGAAAAAAGAGATCGCAGTTCTGTTTTTAAGTCTAATTCTGGTTAGTTTTTCCTACGCTCAGAATAGAATACCGATTTTAACCGAAAAGGAGAAAATTGAATCCCTAATTATAGCTATTGAAACCCTTGATAGTGCCCGATTTTACAGAAATGGCTCGTTCTATCATGCAAAAGAGGCAGCCAATCACCTTAGAATGAAGGTAGATAAAGCGGGCGATCGAGTAAAAACAGCCCAGGATTTTATCGAAAAAGTTGCCTCAAAATCTTATTTCAGTGGCGATGACTATAAAATTGTTTACAACAATGGGAAAGAGGTTACTTCAAACTCCTTTTTAACGGCTAAACTCAAACAGCTCAACTCGTTGAAATAGAACCTAAATAATATTGGAATTTTGTAATCTATAATTAATTTTGTATTCCAAACACACCGTTAATTCATTAACGTCTGTAATCGACTAAAATGCAGGTTTTTAAACATAGAACAGAATTCCAGAAAATAGTGAAAAACGTGGGCTTTATAAAAGACCAAAAAGGGATTTTGAATCGATATCGTAGAGAAAAAGGGAACTGGGAAAGCCACTTAACGAAAAGCAAAGAGTATATTCTTCAATCAGCAAAAGGCAAAGGCAAAACTAAAATGGCCATACTCGGAAGTGGCTGGTTGCTCGATGTGCCAATTAATGAGCTTGTTAACAGCTTTAACGAAATTCATTTATACGATATTTTTCATCCAAAAGGAATTGTAAAAAAGTGTAGTGTTTTTCCAAATATAAAACTTATTGAAGAGGATGTTCTGTCGCCACTCTTAACCATTTTATACAATAATAAAGACGCAAAAGCGGACGATTTCCTAAATGCAATCGCAAATCATGAGTACAATAATTTGAATTTCCATGATTATGACTTTGTTGTTTCCCTCAATTTGTTGAATCAACTCGATATTATTCCCATCGATTATTTGTCTGAAAGGGTGACGCTTCCCAATGAAAAGTGGCTTGAATTGCGACAATTTATTCAGCAAAAGCACCTCGACTCGCTGCCAAAAAACAGATCCTGCATCATTACCGACTATCAAGAGTTGCACTTAAACAAGGGCGAGGAAGTAATCGATACTCAAGAACTTGTGTTTGTTCCTCTTCCCGAGAAAAATTCAGAAAAATGGATTTGGCACTTCGACAATTCAATGACCTACTACAACGATAAAAACGTCCACTTTCGCGTGCATGCTGGGGAGTTATAGTGCCTACTTGGCTTCTCAATTTGCACTATTCAATTCCAAACAATAAAAATTCAAGTTGATATTTTGGTTTTATAACAACTATGTGTGTATTCGTTGTTGAAAACATGGAAAGTGGACAATTACCGCTTATGAAAATCGAAATAAGAGCAATCGATGTTTGGTTATCCACAAGTTAGGCTTCATGCGAAAAGAGCACTGCAAATGTTGATAATTGTACCATAATTTGTATTTTTGGGACAAATAATAAGAATATGGGACAAAATGCACCACATTTTCAATTGGAAAAACTTCCACCTCTTAGAGAAAAAGTGGAAACCATTGAAATATTAAGACAAACAAATAAGTCAACAGCTGCATTGGCTGAATTGAAAGGGATTGCAAAGACAATTCCTAACCAAGCAATGTTGATTAATGCAATAGTTTTACAGGAAGCAAAAGACAGTTCGGAGATTGAAAATATTATTACAACCCAAGATGAACTTTATAAAGCATTGACGATTAATAAAACCCACATATCTCCAGAGACTAAGGAAGTTGTAAATTATCGTAAAGCTATATTTCAAGGATATGACCTTGCGAAAAAACAAGGATTTCTAAGAGTTAACGACATTGTGAGTATTCAACAGGAACTAGTTGATAATACTGCTGGGATTAGAAGTACACCTGGAACCGTTTTGAAAAATGACACTACCGGAGAAATTATTTATACTCCACCTCAAGACAAAGCGGAAATACTTGACTTATTGACAAATTTTATTAACCATTTTAATCAGCAGGATGACTTGTCTCCATTGATAAACTTGGCAATATTGCATTATCAGTTTGAAAGCATTCACCCTTTTTATGACGGAAACGGCAGAACTGGTCGGATTTTAAATATTTTGTATCTGATACTTAACGGATTGATTGATGTTCCGATTTTATATTTGAGTTCCTATATAATTGCTAATAAACCAGAATATTATCGACTCTTAAATCAAACAAATCGAGTTGGAAAATGGGAAGAATGGATAATGTTTATGCTAAGAGCGGTTGAGAGTACATCAAAAGACACAATCACAAAGATTACAAATATCAAAGACCAACTGGATTCCACAATAATAAAAGTTCAAGAGAAAGCTCCCAAACTCTATAGAAAAGAACTTGTTGAATTACTTTTCGAACAACCATATTCGAAAATTGAATTTGTGGTAAACAAATTGGGTGTGGAAAGAAAAGCAGCTTCTCGATATTTAAAAGAACTTGAAGATATCGGAATTGTTGAATCTCAAAAAGTCGGGAGAGAGACTTTGTATATAAATAGAGAACTGATAGAAATATTAAAACAATAAAGCACGAAAGTCTAACAATGTATATATCAAATAGGCGTGACAGTAGTAAATTCAAGGGTTGTAGCCCGCTTCAACTTTTCAAAGGTTTGATAGTTTTGAAGTACGCAATCCCTTACGAAATTATACACTAAACGTTAAAAAAAAGCAGATAATACGATGAAAAAAAATGTAGGAGTATTAATTTTTAATGGGGCAGAGGTATTGGATTTTGCAGGCCCTTTTGAAGTATTTTCAGTTACTTCCGAGCTTAATAACTTTGATTTTTTCAATGTATTCACAATCGCAAAAAAAGACGGAACCAGTTATTACTGTAAACGGACTATCGGTCAATCCAACCTATAATTTTGAAAATACCCCAGCTATTGATATTCTAATAATTTCTGGTGGTGAAGGTACACGAATTCAAATGAAAGATGTAGAGACCTTAAATTGGATAAAGAAAACAGATGAAAAGACCTTAATCACAGCAAGTATTTGTTCAGGCTCAACTTTACTTGGAGTTATCGGACTATTGGATAATCAAGAATATTGTACGCATCATGAAGTCTATGACCAGATGATTGAAATTGTTCCTTCTGGTTTTCCACAAAAATCGAAACGATTTGTGGGTTTTGACAAGATTTATACCTCATGGGGAATTTCCGCAGGAATTGATTTGTCGTTCCATATCGTAGAAACCCTGCACGGGAAAGCCATTGCACAAAAAACAGCGGATTACATGGAATATGACATAACTAGAAACAGAGAGTAAACATGAAAATATTTATGAGTCTTTGTAATACTGAAAAGTAGAACCGAACAGACAATAAATGATTTGGCACTTCGACAATCCAAGAACCTACTACAACGATAAAAATGGCCACTCAATGTGCATGCTGGGGAGTTATAGTGCCTACTCCGCTTTTTATGTTTGTAACGTTCAATTCCAAACAATAAATGTACGGTTGATGTTTTGAGTTTTTGCAACTGTTTGTATAATAGTTGTTTAATATGATAAAAAACAGGCACGGCAGTATTCTATTGGATATGAATAACCCACAAAATCCTTCTAATCCTATTTTGTAGTTAACAAATTGTAGCACTTATTGCAAAATTTATTACCTTTGAAATTAACTTTTAAAAAATACAATTATGAGAAAATCCCTACTTTTATCATGTGCACTGTTATTTACTTACATTGCAAATTCGCAAACAATTGTTTTCGAAGACGATTTTGAATCCTATACAGCTGGTGAAACGCTTGCTGGGCAATCTTCAATTTGGAGAACATGGTCAGGAGGAACTACTGGTGCTGAAGCTGCATTAATAAGTACAGCTCAAGCGCAGAGTGGGGTTAATTCTTTAAATGTAGTTGCAAACAATGATATGATTTATGATTTTGGCAACAAAACGAGTGGTGTTTACAAAATTGAATTTAATTATTTTGTGCCAGCAGGATTTGGAGCTCACTTCAACCTTCAACATGCTTTTGGTGCAGAATGGGCTTTTGAATATGATTTTGCAAATGGAACTGCAACAATCTCAAATGGAATGGCTCCAACTGTAGCTTACACTCCAGATACATGGGCGCATTATGTAATTGATGTTGATTTAGGAAATGATCTTGTTACAATTACAATCGATGATGTAGTATTCACATCTTGGCCTTTTAGTAATAAAACAGACGGTTCTACTGGTATGAATCAATTGGGTTGTATGAATTTCTATGGCCCAGCTGGCAACAAATATTTTGTTGATGACTTTGTATTTACTGAAATTGAAAGTGGATTAACCCCTCCAAAAATCAATATTTCATCAACACCGATTAATTCAACTTCTGGAGAAGACGAAATCGTATCTTTCTCAAACGATGGTGACGAAACATTAAAGTTTTCAGCATATCCAGTTTTTACCGAAGCAGTCATAGCTACTGAAGCATCTAAAGATGGTATTCTTCATGTTGATGGAGATAACGAAGGAAACGCTGTTGGTTGGGCAAATGAAATAACTGCTTTTGTAGCAACTAGGTTTAAGCCAGAGGTTGTTAAGCCATTTATTGGACAAGAAATCACATCCGTTGATATTTATATCTATGATCTACCTCAAAACAATGAAATAACAGTTTATGTATGGGAAAAAGGAGGTTTTAATGCCCCAGGAGCGAGTACAATATTAAGTCAAAAAACGGTAACCACAACTGGAATGTCTTGGAATACAATTACTTTAGATACACCGATATTGCTTTCAGGAGACGAAATTTGGGTGGGATATCACATGACAGCTCTTACGGGTACTTATGTTGTTGGTATGGATGGTGCTGTAAATATCCCAGCGACAAACTATATCAAAACTGGACCAGTATGGTCTGAATTCGATGGTGTTGAGGGTAATGGAAATTTTAGCATTAGAGCAAATGTAGTTGGTACTAGTTGGAATAAATGGATGACAGTTACTCCTGCTACAGGAACTGTTGCTGGTGCAGCAAATCAGAATATCACTATCGACTTCGCAACGGATGGTTTAGCTAACGGCGACTATTCGGGAATCCTTGTTGTTGGTTGTAATGATGTAACTCAAGAATGGACCGAAATTCCTGTTTCTTTGTCATATTTTGTTGGAATTGATAATGTCAATAGTGTTAGCATTATAACATATCCAAATCCGGTTTCTAACAATCTCAATATCAAATCGGAAACAAGTATTAATTCAATTGAAATCACATCTATTACGGGTCAAATCGTTCGCAAGTATGATGTGAATAACACATCTTTTGTTGTCGATTTTTCAAATCTTACAGGTGTTTATTTCGTAACCGTTAATACGGTTAATGGTAGTGTAGTTCGAAGAGTTATTTCTAACTAACTCCATTTAAACAATAAAAAAAACTGCATTAGTTATTCTAATGCAGTTTTTTTATGATTTTTTTATCGTATTTACCTAATAAAAATAGGTTATCTTTCAAAAACACTATAAATAGCTGCTATTTTATTAAAAATCCGCATCTTTGTCTCAAAATTATAGAACTGTGAATTTTAAAGAGAAAGAACTCATAATATTCGACCTCGATGGAACGCTTATCGATAGTGTTCCTGATTTGACATTGGCAATTACTAAAATGCTATCGCACTATAATCTGTTGCCATTAATGATGGATCAGGTTGTTCATTTTGTTGGAAATGGCGTTAAGCCTCTGGTAAAAAGGTCGTTGGAGTGCGCAATGCCCGATAAACAAGTGTCAAATGAGTTTTTAGAAGAGGCAGTCGAAATCTATTTTTCAGCCTATCGCGAAAAGCCTTGCCAGGAGACCTATCTCTATCCCGGAGTGTTAGAAACATTGAAATATTTGCATGAAAAGGGATATAAAATGGTGATTTGTACTAATAAACCATACGAATTAATTGAACCCATTTTGGAAAAGTTATCCATAAAGCCCTTCTTTAAATGTTGGATTGGCGAAGCGTCATTGCCGGAGAAAAAACCCAATGCTGCACCTCTTTTATACCTTGCCAATGTAACGAATACACGTATTGAAAAATGTGTGATGATTGGCGACTCTAAAAACGATATTCTTGCTGCTCAAAATGCCGGTATGGAAAATATAGCCGTGAGTTACGGATATAACTACAATGAAAATATTGCCGATTATAACCCTACGTTAGTGGTGAATCATTTTTCGGAACTACTAGAACTATTTTAACATGGGCAAAATTTACAATGTCGGTATTATTGGTGGAGGTGTTTCAGGGGTTATTGCAGCATTGCAGTTCGATAAGTATGGAATAGACTCTATATTGTTCGAACAAGAGTCTAGCGTCGTAAACGGGCCTCCATTTTGCCACTTGCATGCTGGTGGGAATTTGTATCCCGATATATCGGATGAGCAATGCAAACTGCTCATGAAACAATCCATAGAAATGGCGCGACTGTTTCCGCAATCCATTGACCAAAGACCAACATTTATTAGTGTGCCTAAATCGGAGAAAATCGAAGTTGAGAACATTGAAAATCGTCTCGAAATGTTGGTGGAGTATTATAAGGAGCTGATTAATGAAGATCCTGCCAACGAAATTCTTGGCGCACCAGATAGTTACTATAAATTATATTCAAAAGAAGATTTAATTGCTCTCGAGAAACAGCCCACGGTAAAATGGCCAAAATCATCGGACGAGTGGATGTTGAATACCGTTAAACTCATTGACTACGAAAAGTTGAAAACTCCCGTAATTTTGGTCCAGGAGTATGGCTGGAATCTATTCCGATTTGGCGCTCAGGCTCAATTGGCGTTAAAAAAATCCGAGAAGTGCAATCTGAAAATTGATACTCTTGTTACGAATGTTAATGATGTTCGAGATCAAAATTTAGCGTATAACTGGGAAATATGCACCAACGACACCGTGTTTAAAGTAAAGTATTTGGTGAATTCATGCGGATTTAGGACGGGGATCCTTGACGAGTCGTTACATTTGAATGTCAATCGTTTGATTGAATTTAAGGCGGCTTATGTCTCAAAATGGCAACCCATTGCTGGACTGATCCCAGAACTTGTTTTTCATGGCGAACGCGGTACTCCGCAAGGAATGGCGCAGCTTACACCATACTGCGACGACCATTATCAAATTCATGGAATGACCATGGATATTACCTTATTCGACAATGGATTGATAAAACTAAATGGGAGCGAGGCACATCCTGAATTTGATGCCGATATTCAACAAAAATTACAGTGCGGTTGGAACGAGGATGAAGTTAAGCAGAGGACTGAAAACGCCATTGATTTTATAGCTAAATTTGTCCCTACCTTTAAAACGGCAAAAGTTGCAGGACCTCCATTGTTTGGAGCTCAGCAAATTCCCGGCGACGATCCAAGCTTGAGGGTTGGCGAAGTTAGCTTTCCCAGCAAGTTTTATGCTCGAAGTGAAATTGTTAAGGCATCCTCGGCACTTACAGTGGCCAATCAAATCCTACATAAAACTCAGGAGGAGGGTATTATTCCTGCGATTTCTTTTAAATCAGATCCAAATCTATTGTTGGATAGCATTCCGAAAAATGAGATTGACAAATTGGCAAGCGACTTTGCCGTTCAACGTGGATACCCGGTAGCGTTATCGCAATTGGTTATTGAGCGAAATTGATTGCAATGTATTCACCACAACACCCAAGGGTTACTCGCAAACAATAAATAAACGATAATTAATATCACACTGGGTTTAGCCTACCGTAAGTCACATTAAAAAAGCAAAATCGAGAATTATCAAAACTGATAGATGATTGATTATCAGGGTGTATTTAATAATTTATGTCATAAAATTTCAAACGCACAGTGCAAACATATTTTCAAAACTTCACTACTTCCATAAAGGATATCGAATTACCGAGTAAGTTTACCTATCCATTTTATTATGAGCCACATCCATTGTGTGTGATCGCAGCAAACGAAGTGCAAGATTATTTGCTAACCCAAACCGATTTTGAACATAATTTTGGGCTTGACGCATCTAAAAAGGGGATGATTATTGGGAAAATGTTTGGAGTTATGGTCGTTCAAAACTCAAACAACGAAATAGGATATATCGCTGCTGTTTCGGGGAAGTTGGGGGAGAAGAACATGCACAAAAAGTTTGTGCCTCCAGTGTATGATATGCTTACGAAAGATTCCTATTTTTTGCAAGAGGAGATCGTGTTAAATAGCATTAATAAAGCATTGGAAAATGCAGAAAATAGTGCTGAATATTTGCAGTTGTTAGAGCAATCTAAATCGGAAATGAGCAGCGCCACTGAAGATATTCAAGAGAAGAAAGAGGCGTTGAAAGTGGCAAAAGACGATCGAAAAAGACGTAGGGAAGAGGCACAATTGAAATTGTCAAAGGAGGCTTATGCTGAATTTGATAATGCGTTGAAAAAAGAGAGCATCGAGGGGAAACATTTTTTTAATAATGTAAACCGATATTGGGAACATACCCTGAGTGCGCTCAATGATAAGTTGTCGGTTTTTACCAATCACATAGCAACCTTGCGAGAGCAGCGCAAAACAAAATCAGTCGCGTTGCAGCACTACCTATTTGAACAATATCAGTTCTTAAACTCAAAAAAGGAGATCAAAAACCTGTTCGAGCTGTTTGCCGAAACGTCGGCGAAAAATTTACCGGCCGGTTCGGGAGAATGTGCCGCTCCAAAGTTATTGCAATATGCTTATTTACACAACTTAAAGCCCATTGCGATCGCTGAATTTTGGTGGGGACAAACGCCAATTAAAGAGATTCGGAAACACAAGCAGTTTTACCCCGCTTGTCAGGGAAAGTGCAAACCAATCTTAACGCATATGTTGGAAGGACTTGATATGGACCGAAATCCCATGGTGGAAAATCCGGCCGTTGGGAAAGAGCTGGAAACTATTTTCGAGGACGACAGTTTGATTGTTGTTTGTAAACCTACCGAGTTTCTGTCGGTTCCAGGAGTGCACATTCAAGATTCGGTATATACTCGAATTAAGAGACAGGTGAAAAATATTTCGGGACCAATTATTGTCCACCGATTAGACATGGCTACTTCTGGATTGCTGGTGTTGGCAAAAAACAAGAAGGTGCACAAAGATCTGCAAAGTCAGTTTATTACCAAAAGGATAAAGAAAAGATATACCGCCCTCTTGGATGGCATTGTAGATTCCGATAGCGGAACAGTTCGCTTGCCACTGCGTGTCGATTTTGACGACACTCCGCGACAATTAGTCTGTTTTGAACACGGGAAATTGGCCGAAACAAAATGGGAAATTGTTGAGCGGAAGAATGGAAAAACGAAAGTCCATTTCTATCCAATTACGGGACGAACACATCAATTGCGGGTGCACGCCTCCCACACGTTGGGGCTAAATATCCCCATTGTTGGTGACGAATTGTATGGAACGAAATCCAATAGGCTCTATCTGCATGCCGATACCTTAGAGTTTGTCCATCCTGTAACCAAGCAAAAGATGGTATTTCATAAACCTGCCGACTTTTAATAACTACGCCTTGAAGTTTTGTTGTACACCGACCATTAAATTAACAACGAAATCCTACATTTGTGCTCTTGCAAATGGGGAGTAGTATACCGGGCTCATTGTAATTTCTTTATTTATGGCAAGTTGTATTTTAGAATACATGGATATATTGTTACTAATCCGAATTCAAATATAGGATTTTTTTGCGTAATAACTAGCAATTAGAAGCAGTGTACTTATGCGAAAAAGTGATATAGAAGCGTTGCTTTGAAATATTCGCATTGAACATTGTTAATAAAGTGATAAAATAAAACCCGATTTTACATCGGGTTCAATTTTTGGTGGCGGAGAGAGAGGGATTCGAACCCCCGGACCCGTGAAGATCAACGGTTTTCAAGACCGCCGCATTCGACCACTCTGCCATCTCTCCGGGGACAAAAGTAGATGTTTTTTTATATTATACCAAAAAGATATTGTAAATAGTTTTGTTTTTTTTGATCTATTTCATTAACGTGTTGGAAATCAATTTGTATTGATGAAATAAAAAACAACATTTTTTTTCCGAATCCTTATTTTACAAGACAAAACAGTGTGTAGCTGGCACGATTTGATATATAAAATCAATTGAAAGCAATATTGTATTGTGCGTAAAATTGAGATTATTAGCTTTTATTCATGATCTCGTTCAGCATCTCAATGTTGTGGAGCGTGATTATTTTGCCTTCTTGCGATATTAAACCGTGTTTTATAAATCGGGAGAATGAGTGTACCACGCTTTCACGTGTATATCCAATGGTTTCGGCCACCTCTTTCCGACTAAGCGGAAGCACAAAAGTGTTTTTATTGTATAATTCGTAAAGTTGTAAAAGGAACGCAGCTAGACTGCCTTCAATGTTTTTGTTGTGGTATGTTAATAATCGACCTACAATACGTGAACCTGTTAATGAAACCGTATCAAGAATGCCTAAAGCAAAATTACCATTGGTACGCAAAACTGTTTTAAACGTTTCAATATCAATAAGAAGAACTTCGGAGCTGGTAATGGCTGTAGCTCTTATTTCAAAGTGTTTGCCCGGAAAACTGTACATTAATCCAATAAAACGCTGTTCAGGAACAACACGTATGGTGTTGTTTTGGTTTCGAATAGCGTAATCTACCTTTGCCATTCCCGATAGTAAGTAGTATATATGCGTAATAAAAGATCCTTGTTTAATGATAATTTCATTTTTATTAAAGTGCAATATGGCACTATTTCGCAACAATTGTTCTTTATCGGTCAACGATAAGGAGTAGAAAGCGGGGTGTTGCAAATCAATATTTCTCATCTTCTTTATCTAAAATTTGTACTACGTATTTTCTTTAAACACTTTGTCAAATAAAGTGTTTAAAGAAAATTGTTAGAATTATTCATGGTCACAACCTAGCGTTAGTATTGTGGGACAATGATCTGTTTTTCATCTCGGTTTGTCCCCGCTTTTAGCACTATATATTGCCAAATCAGGCTCTTTACCCAATGATGGGATATTTTTCTCTTTGTTTGTCGATAGTCTTCTCAATTCTTCACTCTTTAACATATTAGTGAATCGATAAAACGAGACCAATTTTATGCGCAGAGTCCAGTAAATCAACTTCACTTTCATCTACTGTGGGCTGAACATATAATTCCGATTGCGTTTGTTGTTGCAGATTTTTTGATTGTATTAAAACCTGATTATTTATCACAATAATCTGCTCGATGGAACGCTTCCCTAATTGCGTCATGTTTTCAAATGATTTTTACCTAGCATACAAAGATAGCAGATTTTTATTAAGTTCGTTTTTTAGTTGAAAAGCAAATTTTATGCTCTATTTGATTGAAAATGTTGTTAAAAGAGCATTTTTTTATTTCATTTGTATAT